>CAZVNH010000120.1:0-7781 GCA_964628575.1 uncultured Thermoplasmatales archaeon
TGACAAATCGATGGAGTCATATCCATATAATCATCATCTGTAATACGAGTTTCTAATATATCCTCATTTGAAGTGAAAGTTCTAACATAAATCTCAGTATCAGTCGTAGTTAATGAATTGTCATCTTCATCTAAAACATACGCCATTGATGCAATTCCTTCATTAAAAGATAAAGATACAGGATTAGAACAAATAGATCCTTGTAAGATTTTTCGAGTGTTATCCCATTTATCACCATCCCAAAATGAAGCATAAAATATAGTATCATTTACTGAAAAGTAATCTTTATTATTCTTACAACTCCAAACTACAACAGCATTATTTTCATCTGACGCAATAATTGGTTGTAAATCTGAGAATTCACTTGTTTCATGAATAAGTTCTACTTCACTCCATTTATTACTGAGATGATTCCAATATGAATATCCAACCTCTATATTATCAAGAGCATCATTTAAAGAAATTATGTTCTCTTGCGGTAAAATATTAAAAACACATAATGCATCACCATTTTCTAGAAATACGACTTTTGGATACATCTCTAAATAATTATTTTTTATGATAAAATCTGGAGAACTCCATTTTCCATCGTGCCAAATCGAATATTTCAATTCCAAAGCATTCATCTGTTCTTTCGATTTATCATCATATGACCAAACCATGATTTTATTATCCTTATTAATATCAACATCAGGATACGCAAGTGGGAATATTTCATTAATTAATACACCGATATCATAATTATTCCAAACTGGATCACCATATATCCTTGGAATCAACTCCCATTCTGAATCTTCAATTTTTATAGTTGAAATTTCATAATCATCAAATCCATTAAATATTTCTCTCTCAAAATCTATATAATCATTTATTGTTTCGGGATATTGCCAATTATAAGTTATCCAAGGATCTTTATTATGATATGTCAACGCTGCATATTCAATACCAATTTCACCTTTAATCTCTGCAGGTGTTGGAATAAACCAAGTTACTTTAATTTCACCATAAAGATTTGTATAACAACGAATACCGTAACCAAAATCTGGACCCATACCACCACTTGCTTTTATTCTACCAGCAATACCACCATATAATTCATAAATATTATCAATATTGTTATTAGTTATTATCCATTTTGTAGGTGATAAAACAACAACTTGAATTGTTGTTCCAAATTCAAATTTTAATTTACCATTTAAAAGAATTAAATTAAAAGAAAAAACTTTTCCAATCCAAGTTTGAGCCACAATATTAACCGAGTACCAGTTTCCCCCTGCTAAATCAATAGTAAGCTTATTCCATTGTGGAGTAAGATCAAGATAATATAAACTCAGAGGTAATTCAAAAAAGGTTGTTGTACCACCAGTATCAGAACGTTCATATCTATTTCTATCAGGGTTATCAGGATATATTTCAATTTCAATATATGTATCAAAATTACTCCAATATTGAAATGTACCATAAAAAAGTGGACTTAAAAAAATATAAGGTGGAGAAGGTGGACATTTTTCTGAAGGTTTAGGTAAATAGTTAGTATTAAATGGTATTTTAACATAACAATGGTCACCTTTCCACTCAGGACTAGTTTTAGTTAAATCCATTAAAACTTCTGCCCATTCTGGGAAATCACAATCATAACATTTTACTTCAAACTCAAGACAAATCTCATTATTACTCTCATCATCCTCATCAACCACGTTATTAAAATCAGCTATACCACAGACAGTATGGTCACCTTCAGTTGCTGACCAAGCATTGCTACAATATCCTACATAGACTCCATCACTAGGGCCGCTAACATGAAATTGACAATAAGTGCTACCATCTATCTTAATCTTGCAATCAAAAGGTGGAACCTGTTCACCTTGGGTGTCTATACCATATTCAAAATGAAAATAAACATTCTGCCCTGGATCAGGTGAATCGATCACATGATCTCGGTTCTGATCATTTTTTTGAGTACTTAAAAACATTTCCAAAGCAGCAATATCTTTAACACCTCCAATAGTATTTTCCTGAGAATTAGTGCTAAAAATCTGGTTTGCACTAACAAAAGAAGTACACAATAATAAAATTATAACTAAAATCCCAAATACTTTTTTCTTATCCGTCATTTTTTTCTACCTCCCACATATGATATAAGAAAAGAACTGCGGGAAGACTATTTTTAATAGGTCGAAAATTGAGCATAGAAAACGGTTTTGTGGAATATTTGCAGCCAATTTGCTATCAATCAGGTTTTTATTCCTTGGTATAATAACACCATATGGGTCTGACCATATGCTCGCTGCACCATGTATGTCTTTGGCTTTAACCTTGATCTTATAGATTCCACCAGTAATCCAAATATGGGTGGTACTTGCTGTTTCACCAGAGTTAATTGGTCCAACCCATTCACTAAAGTTGCCATCGCCCCAATCAAACATATAGTAGATTTGATCTCCATCTGGATCAGTACTACTACTTGTATACGTGTATTCCTCTCCTACTTTTCCATTTGTTGGTCCATCAATCACAGGTTTATCAGGTCTCTGTGATGGAGCAGCTATAAGAAGAGAGGGATCACCAAATGGTTGGATTTGCTCTATGTCTTTATAATCATATTCTTTCAAAGTATATGGAAGAAAATTGAGATATCTATTAATCCCTCCAAGCCACATTTTGCCAAATGTTTCTGCATTATCCTCGGTATAGACTTGATAAAAGTTAAGATGCAGAAAACCCCCTAATCCCTCTATGGTAGAGGTTCCACTATAGATCCAATGCACGCCAGTCGGTCCAATCTGAGCTATACCGCCACCATTGGAGTTAGAGATAAATTTCCATCCCCAACAATTCGTATTCGCTTTAAAGTCATTGATATGACAAGCGCTAACAATAACAATTGGTAGCATGTTAGCATTTGATAGATATCCAATTTTGCTAGTGGTATAACCTCCAGGTGGAAGCCATGTATCCATATCCCCATGTGGATGAGTAGACCAAGTAAACGAAGTACCATGCCCACAGAAAGAGACAAAACCAGCTCCGTTAGTAATAGCATCGTTTATATTTACATGAAAATCCAATCCACCATTAGACGCCCAGATTTTTTCACTGGTAAAACCCTGCATAATATCTATGATCACTTGGGTGGTATATTCACCTTCATCAATGACTTCATCGTTATCCAAGGTATCCCCTCCACAGACAATTAAATTATTAAACCAATCTTCATAGTAGGCCCCTTCATAGTTAATAATTTTATTTACAACTGTTATAACTTCGCTCTCCTTTGTACATGCAAGCCTACCTAGATATATATCTGGGTATAAATCGACCTCATCATCAGGATATGGGTATTCTCCATATTTACCATTACCACTTGAATCCCAACTACAAAAATCACCATTGGAATTATAAATATCAGCATAGTATAGATCACTAACGCAACACTCCTCTTCACTGTTATCTTGAGTATATGTCAGTCTCACAGGAAACTCATCTCTTCCACCAACCAACAAAACAAAGGTGATCCCCCATTGCTCAATCGCCTGATAGATAAAATTTTTGATTTTCTCTTGATCATCTCGACCGATAACAGTTTCAAAGTATGTACCAGAATAAACATCGTCAAGTGTACACAATTTTGTATCTGTGAAAGGATTTTTATAATCTACAAGGGGTTGTAATTCATCAGAAAATTCTGAGGGAGCTATAATAATCATATCACACTCGTCATTTGTTAACAATGGCTGAAAAGGCTCTTCATACACTACTGTTATCTCCACTCTGTCTATGTATTGTAATACATTTCGTTCTGGGGAATACCTAACAGGATACACCCCTATTGTTAGAAAAACAACATGTTCATCATCATACAAGCCACAACCTGTTCGGTAGCTATACCAACTATCTGGATATAAATTCGTACTTGAATACACCTCGTGATTTTTAACTGTTTTCGGAATAGCTGTTTCCGCAGAAGCATCAGAAACTGGCTCAGGACATGGGATTATCTCCTTAGGAACAATTTTTTCTTGAATTCCAGAAGGCTTGCAAGTAATCTCCTTAATTTTTGTTCCAAATGGGAATGTGAATACCTTTGTAAATATGGGTAAAATAGGCTCTCCTGGTTTCATTAAAAATGAAGTTGCTTCTTCCAAATTCACAGATACATATTGTTCTTCTTCTGGAACGTCTTTTATAAATAGATCTGAAAAAACAATCAATTCCTTTATTTCTTTACTATGGACACTTTTCCCAATATTTCCTATTGCTGGTGAAGCGGTTGTAATCAGCAGTGTTATTACTAATATTCCTACCATTTTATTTTTCATCCTTTTTTACCTCCCTCTATTAAAAAAAACTATTCCTACTCTATAAATTTGAATATTTTATCTTAATTTAAATTTTACTATAGGATATGCAACAAAAAGACTAAAAACAAATATTGTTATAAACAAAACCAAAGTTTTTAAAAAAATCATAATAGTTAATTCAACAACACCATCAAACTCCAAACACAAACTACCACCAACAACAACACAACCAACAATTCTCCATTCAGTAAGATTACTCCAACCGCCACTAACAACAGAACCAACAGATATACCAACTTAAAGGATTAACATTAGTCGTAAAATGAAAAACCTCAGAAACACTATCATTACCCAAACAAATTTAATTCTGTCGAAGAATTTGTAGAATGGGCATATGAAAATTGTTACAACTATAATGTAGAAGATTTAAAAAGAAAATTTTGGGATTATGAATAAAATTATTATTATAACAATTCCTTTCCTCATATTATTTCCGTCCCCCACAAATTAAAGCTATAAATCGATAGTTTGAACTTAAAGTTTTTCAGATAAAAATTTTTATGTTACAAAATGAAAAAAATAATATTTATTTTAGATTTTTAAGAATTGATGAAATAAATGATATAATAATGGATGGTTTTGTAAGAAATTTATGAATGATGTGCTTATTATTCGGTTTCTAGGCATACTAACAACAAGAGGATCTGACCATTCACTCTCATAACCATATGGATCCATAGCCTTTACTCTTATATTGTAATCTCCTTTTTTACTCCAAATATGAGATGCCTCACATAAATCATTAGAAGCATACGGACCAAGCCAACCACTATTTGTATTATCTCCCCAATCAAACCAATAAAAAATACCATCATTATCTACATCATCTGTAGAAGATTTATATAAATATTCTGTGTTTAATTTTCCAAAGATTTTTCCTGAAGGCCGAGTCGGCTTATCGGGCATATGATTTGATGAAGGAGCCTCATTATTAATTATTGCAAATATATTACTTCTCTCATATTCAACATTACCCTCACTATCAACCGTCTCTATCTTCAATGAATAAGTACCATCAGGAACATTATTAGTATTCCAAACATATTCACCAGTATTCACCAACTCATTATCGATCAAAGACCAATTTTCAGCATCATTACTATAATATAAAAATATAGGAAGATTGCTTCTATCCTCATTATCATATGCATCCCATCTAATAGTGATATTTTCATGAACCATAAATTTATCTTCAGGTAAATGAAGAGTAATATATGGTGCATTATTGCTTTCAACACCAAAATCATAAGGATCATTTGGAATATTCTCAATCTTCATATTTTCAGCCAAATATATTGAATCCTCACCATTAACAGAAACAGCAAGAGAAAAAGTATCATCAGGATCTGCATCCATCTCAGGTATCACATTTATGGAATAAGAACCATTCAATGGACAAGGAATATAAATCCGATCATCAATCTCACCATCCATATTAATATCTGTTTCAATATATTCTGCAAATGGTATATCAGAATAAGATTTTTCAATTATATGACCCTCAGGATCAACAACAACTAAATCGATAGGACAATAACCATCAATAATAATCGGTTTTTTCACATCACCCTCCCAAGTTTCAATAACCTGGATATTTGTAATAGTACCATATCTAGCAGCAGTTCCGGTACCTAGAACTCCTCCTGCTGCAGAAAAAAGACCAATCATAATTTGGTGACTTCCAGGAGTAAATTCCATAACACTTGAAACCGTTATCAACTCATGATCAACAGCTTCTAATGCATTTTTAAATTCTAAAAAATCATTAATAGTTACAATAACGTCCACAGCATCCAATAAAGTCCCAATCCATCCTGAAATAAAAGGATCGAGTATTACTTCTAAAATAGATAAAATAGTACCTTCATCTAAACATGTCGCTATCCATTTTGGGTTAGGAACAGGTTCATCAAGTATCCATTCGCCATTCTGTTTAGTCCAATGCTGAATTTGTAATTTCTGGGCAGACGCACCAGGACCAAAATCAAACTGACCACCAATAGATAAAAAAGTAGCTTCTATAGTTGCTAAACAAGTAGAATCCCAATCAAAAAATATATACTGACAAGCCGATGCAGAACAAGCTCCTGCAGGAGGACCAACCGATGTAAAAACTGTAACTGCACCAGTATTTACATTATCATTAGATCCTTCTGTATAAACACCCCAACCATCATCATTTGGATCATTAGAACTAGAATCATAAGGGGGTTCAAATGTAAGAACTTCAGCTTCGAATACTCTCACGTAATCTGTGTCTGGAGACGACCAACCATAATCAGGGTCAGAATATCCAATTGTAGACACATAAAATCGTATAATACCTCCAACATGTATAGGTACTTTAACTTCATCTGTTGGTGGACCAATATATAAAACTCCATCTCCTTGAGACTGCCACATATAGCCTTTAATTTCATCACCATCTGGATCAACTCCATGACCCTTCAATGTCACTAGTTGCCCAGATTTTATAACATTTGGACTTACAGAATCAATATAAGCTATTGGTTGTCCACCATCTCTTATATCTACTCTAAAAATATTTGACCAATCGCTTATTGCACCATGTTCATCACTTGCTTTTACTTTTATATAGTACGTACCTGCGCTCTCCCAATAATGTTTTGTTTCTATATGAGTACCACCATAAACCTTCTTAGTCCATTCATCAACCTTATCATCATTATCCCAATCCCAACCAAAATATACCTTATCTCTATCGGAATCCCATGTATAGGTAGAAAATGTTAATTCTTCCCAAATAATTCCAATTGAATCACCATATATATCATTTGGCTTATGTGGGTAACTATTATCCTTAATGACTACCTCTAATGAATCTGACCAATCACTTCTATCTCCATCACGATCTTCAGCTAAAACTTTCACAAAGTATATTCCACTATTCTGCCACATATGACAAATGTAGCAATTATATTGAGGTCTTAAAAAATTTGACCATTCATCAACAATGTCATCTCCATCCCAATCCCAACCAAACCTACAATCAGCATTATTTGGATGATTGGTTTTAGTAAAAAATTGGTAATTTACCCAGCAATATCCTCCGTCATTAGGAACTTCTCTCCCACAGAGATATGGATACCATACAGTAGAAGGTTTATCTGGTTTGTCAGGAGGTAAATGTCCAGCAGCAGTTGTGAAATCCCAAATTGGACCAGTACTCGTTGCACCATGATTATCCCTAGATACAACCTTCCAGTAGTACATAGTATCACTATTCATAGGACCTGGATCATAACTAATACTGGACTGATCATATGATACCAATGGTGGATTACTACTTGTACCAAAATACACATCATAAGTAACTGTATCTCCACTATCAGGATCACCACCAACCCAACTTAAATCAGTATTAATATCAACATCTGTCGCATGATCAGCAGGATTAGG
>CAZVNH010000121.1:0-7771 GCA_964628575.1 uncultured Thermoplasmatales archaeon
TTTCAATATTTGGATATTTACCAATTTTAACCGATTCTGAAGTTAAAACCTCAATTTGTTTTATTTTTTTATTCTGAGGTAATAATATAGAAACAGGTTTTACAGGTAAACAAGGTTTGTTAACTTGATTTATCCTAGATAAATCTGATAGATCGACTCTTGAATATTTATAATTATCAATTATAATTTCTTTAACTGTTGGATTTTTAAAATCAATATTTAATGTCAATTTTGTTTCATCATATGAAAACTTATTTTCAAAATTGTTATCACTATTTAGATTTATTAAGTGAGATCCTTCAGTTATAGGAATTAACATTATTGCTATTAAAAAATAAGAAATAAAAACTGTTTTTTTCTTAATAATTTTTATTATATTCTTTTCCCCCATATTTGATAAAAATAATTTATATTTATCTCATATATAATATTTATAACATATTTATCTTACTTTAAAAAAATATAGAAAAAATCATAGACTTTTTAATTTACTGCCATTGACTGTATATTTAATGTAATCATAACAGAAAGTATAAAAGTAAAATTTAAAATAAAATCTCTCTGAATTTTAGTCTACTTCCATCTTGAAGCAAATTCTTTGGAATTTTTTTACCTGATTTCATAAGTTTTTTTCTAGCACAATTTTCATTATTATTTTCAGATAAGCAATACTGATCAACAAGTTGCATAATCCGTCCATATGTTTTTGGATTCCTAGAAATATATCTAATTAAATTTAGAAACTGGGAAGCACAATCTTCGATAGATTTACAATAGGGGCGTTTTTCAATAATAATCTTGTAAAATGGGCAAATTTTATAGTTATCTGAATCGCAAAAGTCAAATGTGACAGATGACATGATTTTAGGGAACTTTTCAATACATCCTCTGGTAAAATCTTTATATAAAGAACAGGTCATGCATACTCATCCTAGTACATTTAATCAATGAATTATTAATCTATTTAATAAAACTATTTATCATCTTAAATTTAACATCCTATTTTGAACACCCCTCAAATGAACATTACTGTATTGTTAAATTGCAGAGTACTGCTACATAGAGGTGTGTTGAATTTAGTGTATTAAAAATGACGATATAAATTATACTTTTTTATCAGTATTTTATTACTATTTTTAAATAAAGTTTATCTTCAATATATCAATTATGATATTAGTAAAAAATGGCAGATATTAGAATTATATATAAAAAACATGATAATAATATAATTATTACACATATTAGATTAGAAGGTAAGAGTACTCATACAATATTAGATAAATAATAAAAAAAAAATAAAGATAGTAAAGATATATTATAATGAGGGAGGAATAGGAAAATATGTTGAAAAATAAGTTTTTAATTTTAGCCATAATTGGTTTGTGTATAGAAGCTAGTTTAACATTAAATGTATTAACTACAACTATAAAAGCTGATGATCTATCTGATGATCTTATTGCATATTGGAGTTTTGATGATGGAACTGCAACTGATAATTCAGGAAACGGAAAAGATGGTACAATTTATGGTGATCCAAAATCAACCAATGGTAAAATAGGTTGTGCTTTAGACTTTGACGGAGATGATGACTATATTGATTTTGGTGATGATCCTTACTTTGATATTACAGGTGATATTAGTATAACATTATGGTTTAAAACAAACACACCACAATTTGGACCACTTGTAAATAAATTGGATAACGATGATCCAGATAATGGTTATTTTTTAGGATTTGATAATGGATTTGATTGGGATCCTGCAGGAACAATCAGTTTTAAACTTGCTGATAATAGTTATGGTTGGTTACATGAATACGACATGTATACAACCAGTTCAACCTATACCGATGGACAATGGTACTATTTAACTGCAATATACACTCCAGACGGAATATCACGACCAAGAATTTATATTAATGCTGTAGAACACACAACAGGTACATATGATGGCCCACCATTATCATCAATAGGTGTTTCAACGGGGTACAATCTTAAAATTGCAGAATATTCTCAAGGTGGACCTAATTTTAAGGGAGCTATTGATGAAGTCCGAATATATAATCGGGCTTTAGATCAAACAGAGATAAACGCACTGTATAATCAAGAAAATAGTAATACGCCAAATTTTCTATTAATCGCTGAACAATTTGATGGTGGAGACAATCTAGGCGTATGGGGCGATGGTTCTTATTTATATACTGCTGGTACCCGTGATGGTATAAAAGCATATAGTTTCAATGGATCAAATTTTACACTTTTAGATGAATTCGATGATAATCAGGAGCACATTAAGGTTTGGGGTGATGGAACATATATTTATGTTAGCTGTGGATATAATGGACTTCGAGCTTACTCTTTTGATGGATCTACATTTACACTTATAGATCAAATTGATCATGGTGGTGATTATGAGGGTGTATGGTGTGATGGTTCATATGTTTATGTCACCTGCGAATGGTCTGGTATAAGAGCTTACCAATTCGATGGAAGTAGTTTTACTCTTATTAGTACACAGTATGATGGAGGAGAATATTCACATATCTGGGGAGATGGGAGTTATTTATATACTGCTTGTGAAGAATATGGTATTAGAGCTTATTCATTTGATGGAAGTGGTTTTACTCTTTTAGATTCTCGTGATGATGGAAGATATGGTCGATTATGGGGTGATGGAACATATATTTATACTGCTTGTAGAGATGATGGAATAAAAGCATATAGTTTCGATGGAAGCAGCCTTACTCTCCTTGATGAACGTGATGATGGCGGCCATTATAATGCTGTTTGGGGTGATGGGAATTTTATATATACTGCTTGTAGAGATGATGGAATAAAAGCATATAGTTTCAATGGATCAAGTTTTACACTTTTAGATGAATTTTATCATGGTGATCAAGAATATTATGATATATGGGGTGATGGATCATATATATATTCAGTTTGGTATGACGGTGGTATTAGTGCATTTACGTTCTGTAACTGTGAAAATCAACCTGTCGCTGATGCAAATGGGCCGTATGTAATTAATGAAAACGATACAGTTATCTTTAATGCATCTGCATCCAGCGATCCAGATGGTGATCCATTACAGTATAGATGGGATTTTAATAATGATGGAACTTGGGATACAGTTTTTTCAAGCGACCCGACAGCTACATACAATTGGTGTGACGATTATATAGGTATAGCTAAAGTTGAAGTTACAGATGGGCAATTAGTAAACAACGATACAGCAAATGTAATAGTAAATAATGTAGCACCAACTGTTTATGCTGGATCTGATGTGACAATTTTTGAAGGAGAAATATTCACAGATTCAGGATCGTTTACAGATCCTGGTTGCGACATATGGACCGCAACTGTTGATTATGGTGATGGAACGGGGATTCAACCTCTTTCTCTAAACGAAATGGATTTTAATTTTAACCATATTTATGTAGATACTGGTGATTACACTGTTACAGTAAATATAACAGATGATGATCTTGGTATTGGAACAGATACATTAATTGTCCATGTAATCTGTTTACCAGAGATATGGGTTGATGATGACTACACAACAAGTACACCAGGTTATGATTTTGATCATTATTCTTTACTTCAAATAGCTTTAGACCGAGTATGCCCAGGAGGAATTATACATGTTTATCCTGGTAATTACCAAGATGGTTTTGATGATTATTATACAGCTTGGGTTAATGGTATAACAATCATTGGTGAAAATATTCCATTAACATTCAATGTAAATTCTGGAAATTCTGCAATACTAGAAAAACCTCTACATATAACAGGAGATGACACTACAGTAAACTACCTGGTATTTTCACCAAGTGACACTGGTGCAGTTGTTGTTAACGGAGATAATATCATAGTTCAATACAACAAATTCCTCCGTGGATGTCTATCAAATCCAATTGGTATTATAAACCAAGGTCAAAACACCCTTGATGCAAGATATAACTGGTGGGGAAGACCAGATGGGCCATCAGGAAATATACAGGATGCAAACACAGGAAGAATAGCAGATGGATTTGGAGTAAAAATAATAAATCTTGGACCTGTTCTTTTTGATCCATGGGCCGGAATTGATGCCGTAGCTTCTGCATCAAAAACTGTTGTAGAAACAGGTGAAACAATAATATTTGAAAGTAAAGACAGCTTTGCTTACCACTTCGACAGCATTATCAATGATTTTGAAGTATTCTGGGATTTTGGTGATGGAACATATAGTATGGAAAAACAAATAACTCATGTATATGACTCACCAGGTACATTTGATGTTTCACTTCGAATACAAGCCATTGATTCACAATTATATGGTCAATTCATGTATGATTGGGATTACCTGTCAATTGTTGTAACAGTTCCAGATGCTCCATTAAGTGCTAATGCTGATGGAAGTAATCTTGGAATATATGAAACTATAGTTGATGAATCAATCCAATTTTATGGTCTAGCAGTTGGTGGAACAGAACCATATATCTATAACTGGGACCTCGGAGATAATACTCATAGCAATGAACAAAACCCATTACATATATACAACGCAGCAGGAACATACACAGCAACCTTAACAGTATACGATAATGAAGGTGCAACAGCTACAGATGCAGCAGAAGTTGTAGTTCATGAAATTGGAGAACTATATGTTGAAATATCTGTTGATAAAGATACTCTTATAGGACTTGAAAACCTGTTTACAGCATCAGTCATTGGAGGAATAGAACCATATATCTATAACTGGGATTTCGGCGATGGAATAATTTCAACAGATGAAAACCCGAGCCATATCTATGAAAACACTGGAACCTTTACTGTTATATTAACTGTGACTGATGGTAAAAACAATAAAGCATCAGATAGCGCAATAATCATTGTTGAAGATGGTGAATCAGATATAACACCAGCAGAAATCAAAAAAGTCTCTGGAGGTTTTGGAATAAAAGCAACTATTAAAGCAGGTAATGAACCGGCAGACTGGGCAATAAATGTTGATGGAAACTTTATATTATCAGGTGGTGAAGCAATTGGTACTATTCAATCAGGTAAAGAGGAAACAGTGAAACTACCATTAACATTTGCCTTTGGAAAGGTCGATATTACAGTAACAGCTAATGATATTCAAAAAGATTACACAGCATTTGCACTTGGGCCATTATTCCTAAAACTTGAAGAAAAATAAAAAAATTGATTTATATGTATTATGAATAGTAATACATCTTTGCTTATATGGTTGTAGAAATCTAAAGTTTTATTTCTTTATTATATCCTCCGATTTTCAAAGTTGGATCCCCAAATAGTATCCATTGCTGAACAGTTTTAGCATCGATAGCATCGTCCTTAGCGGAAGGAGTATTCCAATCTATTTCAAATTCATTTAAATAGCTATTTATTGAATTACCCCAGACTTCACCAAGTATATCAGTTCCGTTCTTATATTCAATGAAAAACTGTGGGCCAATGAAATCTCCTCCACCTTCTTTTGAATCTTTATCCTCTTTAGTCATACCAATGCCAGTATTTGCAATTGTTGCAATTGCACCGCCACCAATTTTACTTGTAAGCTTCCAAGTCCAACATTCAGGAATCCAGGTATAATGAGAAAAGAAACCTTCACGTTTTTTGAAGAAATGTAATCCATCTTTCAAAATACCCTCTATTAAGTTTCCGATATTTACATCAAACTTTCCATCATGACATGCTCCAGATACTACAATAGGCATTTTATTACCATTTATAAGGAATGGAATAGTTAATGTTGATATACCATTAACCCATACTGTACTGCTTGGTTTATGAGTATTCCAACTCATAGGATCAGCATGTCCTTCAAAAAATACAAAACCATAGCCTTTATTAAATTCCTTTATAACATCAAAAGGTCCCTTAAGTGTTCCATCAGATGTATACAAGGTTGTATTATTAAAACCTGTCATAATATTAATCACTTTATCAGCATTTTCTTCACCCTCATTTTCAGGAAACTCTTCTTTTGGATAGGTATCACCAGCGATAGCTAAAATCCGTTTAAACCAGTCTGATCCATTTGTTTTTGTTTCATAATTAATTATTTTTTTAACCATGATTCTAACTTCCATTCTGTTATTACACGCAAACCTACCTACATAGACATCAGGTCGAAGATCTATACCATAATCTTCTGCACAAAAATCACCTATCCATTCACCATAAACATGATTATTATTTGTATCCCACGTCTGAAAGATACTATCATTATCATAAAGATCTGCATAGTAAAGATCAGAAATTATTGCAGGCTCTGGATAAATAATCCAATCATTATAATTATAAACATAGCGAATTGGGAATTTCTTATATCCTCCAACAATAAGAACATATTTAATCCCAAGTTGATCATATGCAGCTTTTATAAAATATTTTACTTTCTCAGCAGCATCATAGCCTTTATCTCCTACCATATTAATCTGATAAAGAGTGAAAAGCTTAGTATCAATACCCATACTTACTTTATGCTCTACAAGTGGCTCCAATACTTTAGCAAATTCACAAGGACATAGGATTACTAAATCAACCTTATTTTCTTCAGTAGGTAATAATGGTTCCTCAATTTCTTGAAATTCCTCGGAATCAATAGTGATGAAACCTGCATTTATTATTGGAGCTATACCTAAACCAATAATTACTATTAAAGTGGTACCTATTTTTATTTTTAAATCCATTTTTTCCCCCTCTTTAACCTTTTCCTCATTTTAAAAAAGGATTTTTATACTCATTAAATTTATGTAATAGTAATAACAGAAATAAATAATATATGTGACATATAATGACAAAATGTTACATTTATTTTTTTTAATGATTTCATTTGGAAAAATGTTCTATTAAAAAATTATAGATATTATCTAATTAAAAATATCTCTTAAACCAATTGGTGTAGTACAAATGAATTGTTAACAGTATTGTTTAATAATAAATAATCTTCAGATCGACCAACAATAATAGCTTGTTTAATTGATATTATATTATCTTCGGACTAATAACTTTATTAATACTTAATGGTTTTAATAAAATTATATGAATGGGGGTTTCACTGGACAACATGATAAAGATAGAGGCATTCATCCTATCATAATTATCATATTAATAATATTAGCATTAGCATTATTTCTTGTAGCCCCAATATTGTTAGATAAAAAAAACAAGTATCTAACACTTGTTTTCGCATCTATTTTCTGTATAGTCACATTGTTCATGCTACAAGAATGCGTATCAACTCTAGGAACCCTGGCAAACACATTTATTTCAATGTATGCATTCTCAATTCCTTTAAACCTGTTTGTTGCAATATGGTTATCAGTAATTGGGGAAAAAAGAATCAAATATAACTATCTGGTTTATATCCTAGTTTATACACCTGTGTTATCATTTCTTTTCTTGTATTTCCTATAATTAAGATTCAACAAGATTTAAAACAAAACAAGTAATTTCTTACTAAAAGGAGAAAAAAATGGCAGATAGTAAACTCTTTATGCCTTTTACACGTATCAAAAAAAAGGAAGACAAATATCTATATCTTTTCTGGGGTATTTTCTTCAACCTAGGAATTGCTTTTTTATGTCATTTTTTTTATCCCATGGTAGACTATTTCGCATTTTATAAACTTGGATTCATCCATTTCATATTAACCATCGTTTACATCATTATACTTGCTTGGCTGCATAACCAGGAGGAAGAAATAAGAATAAAATACAACCTATTGGTTTATCTATTAATTCCATTACCTTTGATAC
>CAZVNH010000122.1:0-7741 GCA_964628575.1 uncultured Thermoplasmatales archaeon
CTACTACGGTGCACGTATACTTTGGCCAAATAACAGGGGCTACACCAGATGGTCGTATAGCTTTTAGTCCTTTATCAGAGGGTATCTCTCCAGTTCAGGGGATGGATATTAATGGTCCAACTGCAGTAATTAAATCCGTAGGTAAAATTGATCATTTAAGAACAGGAGGTACACTACTAAATCAAAAATTTACACCTCAATTTTTTTCAGATGTAGAGAAAATTGACAAATTGTCTCATTTAATTAGAACATATTTTGAAATGAATGGTCACCATATACAATTCAATGTAGTTTCAGCAGATACCTTACGGGCTGCTCAAGCAAATCCAGAAAAATTTAGAGATCTAATTGTACGAGTTGCTGGATATAGTGACTATTTTGTAAACTTAGGAAAAAATTTACAGGAAGAAATTATTAGAAGAACTGAGCATATTACAATATAACAGTTATTTTTCGTTTATTTTAAGTAGTATGTAATTCCATTTTCATTTGTGAAAATTATTATAATTGTAATTTTTAAAAGTGTAAAAGGCAACACTAATTCATCAATAGACAAATCCTACTTATAAAATTCTAGAGATAGTTTTATATACTCAAGACAAATAATATGATTATGCCCAAGCCAGCAAAATCAAAAAAAGTCATCGAAAAAATCATTATCATCAAAAAGGATTTGTCACCTGAAGAACGTGAGGAACTACTCAGAATTTTGAAAGCCCGTTTTGAGAAAAATATGAATCTTCATAAAAATCTTGAATGGTCTAACGTACTAGCAATATTGGAAGGTAAAATTAAAGAATTATGGTCACTCAATGAAATGGAAAGAACTGGCGGTGAACCAGATGTTATTGGTCATGATAAAAGGACTGGTGAATACATTTTTTATGATTGTTCTGCGGAAAGTCCTGAAGGCCGCAGAAATGTTTGTTACGACAGTGAAGGGCAGGAAGTAAGGGAAAAGAAAGGCGTGTATCCAGCAGGAAACGCTATTGATATAGCTACTGCTATGGGCATTGAACTGTTAACAGAAGAGCAATATCGAGAGTTGCAGAAACTTGGAAAATTCGATCTGAAGACATCAAGTTGGGTAAAAACCCCTACTGAAATTAGAAAACTCGGTGGTGCTATCTTTTGTGATCGCCGTTACGACCATGTCTTCGTGTATCATAATAGTGCGCCCTCTTTCTATGGTGTCAGGGGTTTCCGTGGCGTGCTAAGAGTCTAAATTTGGACTTTTAATTTTAGGATTTCTTTGCTTTTATTCTCATAATATATTTTATTTATGTACATATTCAGTACATAGATTTATAAATGATAATTTCTTTTTAATATTATAGGTACATGATCAGTACCTATAATTTTAAAAATGAGGTGATAAGATAGTGAGTAAAGAGAAATATGAGGAAATGTTTAAGATTATAGTTCTTGGGGCTGCAGGAGTAGGGAAAACTGCATTAATTGAACGATTTTCCGATAAATCTCTACATAAAGATACAGCTCCAAAAACTGGTGTGAATTTATTTACTAAGAAAGTAAATATTAAAGGTAACGACTATATACTTCAGTTCTGGGATATTATTGATAATGATAAATTTGGATCTCTTCAAACAATGTACTACACAGGGGCATCTGTTGTTCTTTATATATTTGATTTATCTAGACCTGAAACTTTTGATTATTTTCAAACACGTTTTAAGGACATTTGGACTCAGGTTAAACAAGATAAATGCCCTGTGCTTATAATTGGAAATAAACTTGATTTAGTTGAGAAACCAGAAGTTATTGATAGAGAAAAATATCGTAATTTTGTGAAAATTGAAGGTTTAATCGGTTATATTGAATTAACCTCAACAAACAAAATTGATGTTCTAATAAACCAACTCCCTATTATTCTTCAAAAAGCTTCAAAAAAAAGTATTCAGGTCAAATTTTTAGTCACTAGTAGAGAACTTGAAGAAATTAAAAAATATGCTCAAAATTCTCATCAAACACAATCGGAATTTATTCGTACTGCAATATGGGATAAAATTAAATCGATGGATACCCCCTCCAAGACTGAAAACTCAATAAAAGAGGAACTTCTAAAAGAAATATTAAGGTTAGAAGAATTGAAAAAAATTCGAGAATTATTAGAGAGACAAAAAGAATAATATTCTTCAAGAATTTTACTATTTTTTTTTTCTTTTTTTATTTAATAATATATATATTCATGGAGTTTATTATGGAAATGTAAAATTTGAATAGATCAATTCAATAACTGTAAAAAAAATAAAGGAATATAAATGAGTTTCGATTCAGAACAAAACAAAGATAATCTTATTGATAACATTCCTGTCGATGAAAAGTCGTATAATGCATTAATTCACTTATTGAAAAAAACAACAGGCTTAAATTTTAAATATTATAACAGAAAATTTATAGAAAAACGTATAAAATCACGAATGATAAGGACTCCTTGTAGGACTCTCAATGAATATTATGATTATATATCATCCAATAATGCTGAAATCAATAAATTTATAGAAGGTTTTACTGTAAATTATACTTTCTTTTTTCGAGATTATGATGTTTTCGAAACCATCCAGGATCTGTTTATTCAAGGTTCACGCGTAAGCAGAAAGGATATAAAAAGTAATATTAGACCAGATCCTAATAAACTTGCAAAATTTCGAACTAAATCAAATGCAGTTAAGAATCTACATAAAAACAGGTTTTTAACCGAGAAAGCGGCAAAATATTATGTAGATATCTTTATTTTTCTCAATCAGCTCTCATATTATCAGAAAATGAAACGTCCGAAAAGTGAAAATAATACTATTAATATTTGGTCTTGTCCTTGCGCAACCGGTGAAGAACCTTACTCTTTAGCAATGATTCTTGATAATCTAGAAACTCAAGCTCCACGATTTCCAAATTATAAAATTATAGCTTCTGATATAGCTCCTGAAGCGATTCAGAAAGCAAAAGTAGGAATTTATACAGATGATTCAATGAAAGAGATTTCTGATTATTATGAAAATAAGTATTTTACCAAACAAAAAACTCATTTCGGTTATAAAAATATAATAAGTGAAAGAATTAAGAATAAGATTGAATTTGTAGAAGAAGATGTTACAAAGGGACATAGTAAACCTTATTACTACGATATTATCTTCTGTAGATACCTATTAATCTATTTTAATCGAGAGAACCGTCATAAATTCTTAAAAA
The DNA here is from genome assembly GCA_964628575.1 of uncultured Thermoplasmatales archaeon. Lineage (GTDB taxonomy): Archaea > Thermoplasmatota > E2 > DHVEG-1 > DHVEG-1 > CAZVNH01. The sequence continues at coordinate 3,211 of CAZVNH010000122.1, forward strand.
TAATAGAAAATCAATTAGTTGAGAACGGAATTCTTATTTTAGGGAAAACTGAAACTCTGTTTGATTCGTGGGGTAATTTACAATTAATAGACACTAACAACCGTATCTATATTAAATCTCGTTCCAAGTTGTATGAAAGATGAGTATTTCTAAAAGATAAAGGGAATGAGCGCTTTTCGATTATTTGGGTAATCAGGGAATGTTTTGATGTACCAGAAATGAGTTGAACGTGCTCTTGGAGCTAAATTAGCAAATGTCCATACTGCAAAAATTAATCCTGGAAAACTCCATGTCATTATTGCCCATCCTACCCATTCTGTAATTTCACCAAAATAACTTGGAGAACTTACATATTTAAACATGCCTCCATAGGGGATCTTAAATTCTGTTTCTCCTGGTTGTCTTAAGTTTCGAATGATATGATCTGAATGAAGGTTGATTATAAATCCACAAAAAAAGATTAATAACCCTAATATGAATAAAGGATTTAGAAACCATTCATTATTATATGGAGTAGAAAAATGATAGAGCCATCTAGCCTGTAGGTATGTATTTATCCCATTAAAAGTAATTCCAAGAAGGATAATAGTTATGGGCATCGGATGTTTTCCACGAATCAACAATGGGAAAATAAATGTCCGCTGACAATAATGCAACATCCAAATAAACAGAAAAAACTGATTTATAAGCCCTATAGTATTATCTCCAATGATATAATAGATAAAATAAATAATAACAGTTGGGATTTCCATTAAAAACCAACCAAGCTTGTCATTTATGGTTGGGCCCCATCTCTTGTTTACATGCATACCATATCCTGCTGTTATTTTTAGTAATACAAGGAAGAATATAATTGAAGAAAAACCAAAACTAACCATTAAGATTTGAAATATTTGAAACTCATCCATACTACTCAATTATAATTTATTAATTCCCCAATTACCAAAATAAATTCTTTCTAAGTTTTTAACGTTTAGAATTTTTATTTAATTATCATTTTTAAACAAAAAAGTGAGTATATGACTAGAGAACATCAACTCATAACACGATTACAAAATGGTGCCCTTAAGGCAATAATATTCGATTTTGATGGTACTTTATTAGATATACGTCAAATCCTTGAAAAATCAATTGAAGAGATATTGGAGAAGGAAGTCCAACAAACTGATTTTGATATGGATACCACCATACAAGAGATAGGAGCTTTATTAGAGACTATTCAAGGTTATCCATTACCTAAAATCCTTTTAGAATCATATGAAATCTTCAAATATATAACTGCTCTAAAAACTCTTTCTTATTTTAAACAATTACGTATTGCTGTAAAGATTTTTTCAAAATACCTTGAATACTCAAAAGAGGCAAATTTCTTCCCCTCTGTAAAACCGCTTCTAAAAAAGATGAAAAAAAAATATGATCTCTTCATTGTTTCTCATAATAAAACAGAGGTTATTATTGAACATCTTGAAAAGGAAGGTTTAAGTGGATTATTTAAAGGTATTTATGGGAGTGATAAAATTCCAATTCAGAAACCCGATCCTATGGCACTTCAACCCCCACTTGAAAATTATGAAAAACGTCAAAGAGATGAGTTTTTAATGATTGGAGATATGCCATCTGATATTATTGCTGGACGTGAAGCGGGAATGTGGACCTTAGGAGTAACAAGTGGGGTATCAAAAAAAGAAATATTAATAGAAAGTAAACCAGATTTGCTGATTGGTTCGCTAGACGAATTATTATATTTAATCGAAAAGTAATAGCTCTTAATTAATTCTTTAAAATTTCTAATAATTCACTTTCTATAGACAATAAATATAAAAACAAAATCCGCTACTATTTGTTTAATTCAATTTTTTGAAAAATAAGAATATAACAATATTGTAAAAAACAATTTAAAGAGAGTTTTTAATGATGACGTTAAAAAGAAATAAGCAACTTTTAGTAATTTTTTTGATTCTTTTGACTACAACAATGACATTCAGTTCATTTATCTTAAATACTCAAGCGGGACCTTATATACCAGAAGACCATGTTGATAATGAGTGGCACTGGGAGGTCGATGTAGGAGATCAGTTATATTTTGAAGGGGAGTTCATTATTGCGAATGGCACTACTGGCGAGGTGGAAATGATGTTTAAGGATTTATGGATCTTTAATATTACACACATTATTAATGTAACTGTCGATTTGTTGGGAAAAAATAATGTCTCCGTGGTTATGGCAACTCAATGTTATGATAATGTCACTTCCGGTGAGTTGGAAGCGTATGGCCCTCCAAGTGAACTTGCACTTTTTGGATATAATAGTAGTGACTCTATAACACATAGAATCAGAGCAGGTATGAATGGAATGCCGTTTATACTCCCTATTAACGGTTCAAATGGCTTAGAAGTTGATGTTCTAGCGCCAATCATAAATGAAACAATGTATTATCCTGCTGGACAAATGGGAGCATATAGTATATTTGATAGCTTCACTTCTAATATAGGTACGAGTACTATACATTTCTCTAATTCTACAGATGGATATTTCATGGAAAGCCGTTATCATGATAACGGGACGATGGATTATGGAAACGCATATTTTTGGGCTGAAATGGGTGATGGTCCAATGTTAATTAATGCTTCAATGAGACAAGTGTTTAGTTATGATATTACCAATGAAGTAGAATGGGGTGTAAATATAGGTGATGAGTTTTTCTATGATGCTGTAGAAAATGAATTTACTGTTGATGACGCTGATGATATCAAAGTAAAGATTACAAATATTACTGATGTTCTATTTGATAAGTCAAATAATGGCTTCATAGAAGAAGTAATGTATATGGTATATCAAGGTGTTTTTGCTGATATTTATGAATGGAATGGAACAGCTTATGAATTCATGCAAAATACTATAATAGGTGCTGCAAACAATTTCTATCCCCAATATTATGATGAAATAGGAGAAATGATTATGCCCTTCCTCTGGCCAATAAATGTCCCCTTGAAAGATATTGAATTTATGTGGAATCTTGACACAATGGGGATCTGGGAGCAAATGCCTTTTGATACAATAGTTGTTACCGAAAATGGATTTTTAGAGTTTGAATTATATAACTCTACAGGACTAGATTATGTAAAAATCGTAATAAGCAAAACCACTGGTGTTGCTCAATCATTTTTCCAAATAAGTCCTTATGGTTTTATGTTCTATGAACTAAAAACACAGACTTTGGTTGATTGGTCAGTCGGTATTGGTGATGTCATTTATTACAAATCAAATCAAGACCAGCATTATGATATGAGAGCAACTATTTTTGGGACCTATACTGTTTATGCAAATATGTCTTGGCTTGTTAATGAATATAATTCCTATGGGATTCCATTGACATTGCCTTCTGGTCAACCAGAATATCAGTTTTTCTCTTACTTGTATGCTGATCTTGAGGTATGGGATCCAGACACAGAATCTTGGTTTCATGCGACTTCACAAATAATTGGTATTGCTAACATATATTGGCCTGTATCACCCCTAGTATTTGAAATTGGGGGCCCTCCAATGCTTGTACCAGAGGGAACTACTAGTTCAGACCTGACCGATTTCTTTGTTATGTGGAGTGGAGTTTATGACCTTATTACTTATAGTCCAGGTCATGTACTACTTAGAAATACTACAGTAAATAGAGAATTAAATTATTATTTCGATGAAACTTCAGGTAAAATGACTATGATGCATGGGTGGGCGAAGATGCCAATTCCTGGAGAGGATTGGACTTATATGTCAATATATCCGAAATCCTATCAAGCACTCCATTCAGGTACTAATGTATTTTCTGTAAGCACTAATTTTCCTACAGGTCTTGTCGTAAACATAGAAGTGGAAGTAAGTGGTTCAAATTCTGCATATATATCTACTTTCTTCCCTATGAATCCTGTAGATGAAGATTTACCTCTTGGTGAGGCTTTTGCGTTCTTTGATCAATTAATGATTAATCATAGTGCTATCATTGGAAACGTTACTATGACAATGATACTACCATCATCCATCGATCTATCAACTGTTGGATTTTTCTTCTATGCTTATAATATGAGCGGAACAGAAGAATGGGATCCCGCACCTCCAGAATTCTATGCTACATCTGTTATATATAATTTTGCTACAAATACAATAACAATACAAATGCCAACTTTCCCGTTTGGATTAATATCAGCTATGGCATATCTTGATTCAGAAGATTTACCTCCAGAAATTCCTGGTTATGACCTTTTTCTCATATCTATGCTAGTCATAATGATTTCTGGATTATTAATAAGGAAGTTCCATAAAAAAGTCTAAATTTTTAAAAATTTACTTTTTTTTTTATCTATTTATTTTTTAGTTCATATAATTAAGTAGTAGAGAGCCAGAACTTTTCTTTTACAATCTTGTATAGATTAAGTATAAAAATAAAGGATTCTTCTCAAAGTTTAATCCAATTTAATCAAAACTATGAATCAATATTGATTTAATTCGGAAAAAAAAAATATTGATAGGTATAAGAAAATGA
>CAZVNH010000123.1:0-7736 GCA_964628575.1 uncultured Thermoplasmatales archaeon
GTTTTATCTTTCTTTTTGAAACAGGCATACCTTCGATATTCAGTCTTGCAAACTCCATTAGATTAGGTTTTCTAAGTCCCAGTAGATCTAAAAGCCTATAATAACACTCATCACGTAATTCATACTCTTTTGTTCTAAATGGATGGGTAACACCACTGATACTATCCTCTATTGCTCCTGCAAAATCATATGTAGGCCAAACACGGTATTTATCACCTTGTATCGGATGAGTTTTTTCAATTATTCGAAAAAGAGTTGGATCACGCATCGCTGTATTTTCACACGTCATATCGCCTTTCATACGAAGTACTGCTCCATCAAGATCCCCATTTATCATATCATTAAATAGATCTACTCCCTCAATACATTCGCAATCTCTATGCTCACATTCTTTACCATTAAAACGACATTCTTTAACAAACTCTGATTTACAAGTACAAACATATGCATTCCCTTGTTTAATTAGCTGCTTTGCAAGTTTATAGTGTTTTTCTATATTATCAGATGTATTGTATTCAACATCCCAATCAATTCCAAGCCATCTTAAGTCTTCTTTTTGAGATTTATAAAACTCTGCTACTGCGTTTTCCGGATTAGTATCATCAAAACGAAGGATGAATCTACCCTCATACATTTTTGCATATTCATAATCAACAATTGATGCCTTTGCATGACCAATATGAAGATATCCATTTGGTTCTGGTGGAAAACGTGTTATTACTTTTCCTTTTTCCGCATTTGGTAGAGGAGGAAGAGAATAATTTCTTTCTTTTTTCTCTTTTATCAACAGCTCTGGTGCAAGTTTTTCTAATTCTGAAATCTGTTTATCTAATGGAAATTTATTGACATCCTTAATTACATTATTTACAATTGGTATTATTTCATTTGGATTAAAACCATTTTTTTTTAAAATGCTAATAACTTTTCCAATCACAGCCTTTGGATTAGCCTTTCCATTAAATTGAATCGCATTTTGAAGAGCATACAGATAAACAGTTTCATGAATTTTATTAGAACCCATATTTTTTCCTTAATTCTCTCTTTTAATTACAAAATTTGCAAGTGCTTTAAGTATATTTTTTGAATCTGATTCTGGGAGAACATCTAATACATTTTTCGCTCTTTCACTATATGATATTGCCTTATTTTTTGCATACTTAATTGATCCTATTTTATTAAATGTTTGATATACCTGATTTATTTCATCATCTGTTGCATTTAGATTTCCGAATATTTTTTCTAAATGTTTTTTATCCTCACCTCGGGCATTATTTAAACAATGTACAGCAATAAGAGTTTTTTTACCATTTCTTATGTCATTTCCAATATCTTTTCCTAATGTTTCTTCATTGCCACTAATATCAAGATAATCATCCCATATCTGAAATCCTAAACCAAGTGATAGACCATATTCATTTAATGCATTAATTTGGTCATTTGTACCACCACCAAGTATTCCACCAGCTTCTGCTGCATATTGAAAGAAAACAGCAGTTTTTTTACGAATCATTTCAAGATACTCATCTTCATTAATTATTTTCCTTTTTTCAAATTCCATGTCTAATTGTTGTCCCTCACAAATTTCTCTAACACAGTCAATAAGACCATATTCTACTTTTTTAAAAATATTAAGATCTCCAATAATTGCATGCATTGATTCAAATGCTTTAGTAAAAAGTAAATCTCCTGCCATAATCGCTGTTGGTTCACCATATTTTATATGAACAGATGGAAGACCTCGTCTTAATTTTGATTTATCCATAATATCATCATGAACAAGTGTAAAATTATGAATAAGCTCTAGTGATATTGATAATGGGATTACATTAATTACATCACCTTTAACTGCTTCACATGATATTATAGACAGAACTGGTCTCAATCTTTTACCACCAGCAAGAGGAAGATGCCGAGCAGCATTGTATAATGTCTCAGGAGCTCCATTCTTTAAAAACTTATCAAGTTCTTTATCAAAGAAATCAACTCTTTTTTTTAGTTCTTGTTTTAAATCCATAGTTCCGCACCAACAACAGTCCATTCAGCATCAGGCATTTTATCTACTTTATCTATACCTACCAAAAACATGGACGCTCTAATTTCTTTTATTATTGCTTCAACTTCATTTATCGTTGATTTTTTATCTTTTATTGCAGGCTCTAAAAGAGCATGAGCAATTCCAACTGCATCTGCACCAAGAACCAATGCTTTAGATGCATCAAGACCATTTCTTATACCACCTGTTGCAATTATTGGTAATTTCCATCCTGTTGCATTGCCTACTTCAATAATTGATGTTGGAGTTGGTATTCCCCAATTCCAAAATGTTTTTCCACCTCTTGAATGTAGATCATTATCAATTATTTTTGCTCTGTAATGTTCTATTGCAGCAAAGCTTGTTCCACTTAGTCCGCCTACATCAATTCCTGCGATTTTTGTTTTTGAAAGACGTTCTGCTACATCATGAGAAATACCTGCTCCTGATTCCTTAACAATAACTGGAGTATCAAGATCCTCAGCAAGTCTTTTAATTGCATCAAAACATCCCTTTGCATTTGTCTCACCCTCAGCTTGAATTACTTCTTGTAAAAAATTAAGACACACAATAAAAACATCAGCATCTATCATTTCAATCATTTTTTTTGCGTTTTCAAGTGTTTTTTTATGACCCCATAAAACAATTTGAGATGCTCCAATATTTGCAAAACGAAGTGGAATATCAAAATCTTTTATTACAGAGTACGTTTCAACAAGTTCTTCATTTTCAATAGCAGCTCTCTGTGAACCCACGCCCATCCCAATCTGGAATTCTGCTGCAGCCGCTGCAAGATTTTCATTAATTATTTTTGCTTTTTTATAACCACCTGTCATACTAGCGATTATTAGAGGAGCTCCTATTTTTTTCCCAAAAAGATTTTTTACGGTATCAATTTTATTTTTATTAAGCTCTGGTAGAGCATTATGGATTAATTTGATATATTCCCAATAATTACGTTCTGAAGATACATCTTGTTCAAGTGAGATCCTCACATGCTCATCTTTACGACTTTCTGTTATGCTCATGTTTTTCCTTCTCCATAAATAATAGATTTTTTTGTTTCTTCATCAACAAGTACCTTGAATAACCTATTTGGTTTATTACCATTTACTAATACAGTATCAATACCAAGTTTTGCAATTTCTGATATTATATTGATTTTTCCACCCATTCCACCAGTAACATCTGCATGTTTATCTTTAGTTGTTCTAAGTTTATTAAGATTTTCAAGTGTAATTGAATCTATAAATTCGGCATTTTTATCAATTTTAGGATTTGATGAATATAATCCTTCTTCATCTATTACAAAAATTACTTTTTTTGGTTTAAAATATTCAGATAATCCAAGAACTAATAAATCACCTGAGCAAATTGAAAAACCAAGACTTTTATCAAGTACCACATCACCATAAGTAACAGGAATAAAACCTTTTTCAAGATAGTCTTTAAAAATCCGCCAATCTACCTCTTCAAGATTATGATCATTCAGTTTAAATATAGAATGAGGTGGAATTGATACAGCAGGGATATTATATCTACAGAGTGATTTTAAAACAAGATTACTTAGATTCTGAACCATTTCAAGTGTCAAAGAAAATCCTTGTTTTTGTTCATCTTTTTTATATCCTTCATTTAAATCATATTTATTTGCTAGAATGTGACCAAAAGAACCAGCACCATGAACTATAATTATTTCTTTATTTGCTTTTTTTATTTCAGCTGATAAATTGTCCATTATTGTTTGTTTAAATGTCTGTTCTTTTGTTTTATCAGTGATGACACTACCACCAAGTTTTACTATATTCATAATTTGCGAAATATGTTATATGATAAAAAGGGTTTTCATTAATATTCTATAACTTTTTGCTTTTAACTGTCATCATTGTTTTATCTTTATTCTGTTCATGAACTAGCCATAGACCTATCGGCATACCGTCAAAGGGATCTTGCATAGTAGTTTTTGTTAAGGTTTTTATTTCATTATGTGTATGTTTTCCACTACAATCTGAACATATAAAAAATCTGTCGCTTATTACAAATCCTGAAGGATGTTCATGTAAACTAAATTTTTTACTACAAATAGTACATGTTTTCTCTGGCATTTTCACCACCAACAATTTTCTTTTTTTATTCAATATAAGATTGATACTTATAAATTCAACCCTACATTTACTGACTTAAATGAAATATTTTATAAGACAATTAATATTTACCCTGATGAATGGTAGGAGAGATTACAGAAAACATATCAACTAATAATCCTGAATTTGAAAAAAGAGCTTTAAATCTTGGTGGAAAACCAAAAATTGCCTATTTTTCAATGGAAATTGGAATCGATGAAAACATTCCATCTTATAGTGGTGGACTTGGTATTCTTGCAGGAGATACTATAAAATCTTGTGCAGATTTAAATGTTCCAGTAGTTGGTCTCACACTTCTTTCTGAAAATGGTTATTTTTATCAAAAAATTGATGAAAATGGAAATCAAATAGAAATACCAATACAGTTTGCTGTTTCAAATTTTTTAAAACTTCTCCCAACAACAACATCCGTTAATATAGAAGGAAGAGAAGTCAAAGTACAGATTTGGATGTATAAATATAAAGGAATAAGTGGATATATAATCCCAGTTTTCTTCCTTGACACTAATGTAGAAGGAAATAGTGAATGGGATAGAAATCTTACAAAGTACTTATATGGCGGAGATATAAAGTATCGTCTAGCCCAAGAAATAATATTAGGTATTGGTGGCGTTAGAGTAATAAAAGCTCTTGGATATAAAACAATAGATAAATTTCATATGAATGAAGGTCATGCCGCACTTGGAACACTAGAGCTGTATAACAGATTCAACGATGTTGAAAAGGTTAGACAACAATGTGTTTTTACAACTCATACACCTGTAGCAGCAGGCCATGATCAATTTGACATAAATCTTGCAAAATCAATGCTTGGAGATATTATCCCAGAGTTTATACTTTCGGATATAACATTTGAAAATAAGTTAAATATGACGCGGCTTGCATTATTTTTTAGCCATTATGTTAATGGTGTTGCAAAAAAACATGGTGAGGTCTCAAGAATAATGTTTCCCGGTTATTCTATTGACTCTATTACAAATGGTATTCATTCAACAACATGGATTTCTGAATCATTCCAACAGCTTTTTGATACACATATGCCAGGATGGCGTTCAGATCCATATATACTAAGATCTGCTTTTAGCATTCAAAAAGACGAAATATGGAATGCTCATATGAATGAAAAAAAAGAATTAATCAATTTTGTTAATGATAGATATAATGCAGGTATGAATTATGACGATTTTACGATTGGTTTTGCAAGAAGACAAACTGCATATAAGAGACCAGATCTACTTATTTCAGATCCTAATAGATTAAAAGAAATATCAGAAAAAGTTGGACCTATTCAGATAATCTATGGAGGAAAAGCACATCCAAAGGATGGATCAGGTAAAGAAATAATAAAAAAGATATACAATGTAATGAAAACAATTCAGGGTAAAGTAAAAATAACCTATATCCACAACTATGATATGACTATAGGCAAAATGATGACATCAGGTGTGGATTTATGGCTTAACACTCCAAGAAGACCAAAAGAGGCATCAGGAACATCTGGAATGAAAGCAGCTCATAATGGTGTTCCACAATTTGGAACTCTTGATGGATGGTGGCTTGAAGGCTGTATTGAAAATATTACAGGATGGAGTGTAGGACCTGAAAAAACAGAAGACGAAGAATCAGATGATAAAATAGATCAACATGATTTATATGATAAATTAGAAAATTGGATTCTTCCAAAGTTCTATTCTGATAGAGATAACTGGATACGAACAATGCGAAGTTGTATTGCAATAAACGCCTCTTTTTTTAATACCAATAGAATGATCCAGCAATATGTTTTAAATGCATATTTTATGTGAGACAATTTTTTCTTCATACTGTGGTCTAATATTTTCAATATCTTCGACCCAAGCGCGTAGTATCTCAGCAACACTCCAAGCTTGAGAAATACAACCACATGGTGTGTATACAGGGTCTCCGTCAAATATTTCATTAATACTACCCTCCCATTTTTCTCCGAAAACGTGTAACATTGGCTTAAGGAAGTTATCAAAGGCATATTTTCTTGCTTGTTTACTATGATTATTTACTTTTACATAGGATGTAATAAAAGGTCCCATCAGCCATGTCCATACAGTACCATTATGATAGGCAATATCTTTATTGTAATTTCCAAAAAGACTACCTTTATAATTTGAATCATCTTTTGAAAGTGTACGTAATCCAAAAACCGTTAAAAGCTTATTTTGAATATCATGAACTATTTTTTGTTGAAGACGTTTATCAATCATTAAATAATCAAGTGATACTAGAAAAACAATGTTTGGTCTAAATGATAAATCCCTTGTATCAATAACGTCATATAGTTTATCATATTGTGAGTAAAAGCTATTTTTTACATTTTCTGCTAGTTCATTATACCAGCTATCCTTGTGACAAATATCTGAAAGAATATCCATAATTTTAAGAGCATTATACCACAAGGCCTGTATTTCAACTGCTTTATTATTTCTTGGTGTTGGGTAATAACTATCTATTTTAACATCCATCCATGTTAAACCAGGATCATGACTTATCAAGTAATCATTATCCATATGAATATTATAGTCAGTTCCATTTTTATAGCCTATTATTATCGATTGTAAAACATTCCAGTTTTTCTTTAGAAATTCTTGGTCATTTGTATATTTATAATATTGATATACACGATCAATGTACCAAAGTGATGCATCTACCGTATTATAGGATGCCTTTGAGTCTCTATCTGAAAACATATTTGGGATAAGGCCATTTTTACATTTATCTCCAAAATTTTGAAGGATTTGTTTAGCATCATCAAATCTCTTTGTAACAAGTGTTAAACCTGGTAAAGATATTAAGGTGTCTCTACCCCAGTCTCCAAACCAATGATAACCAGCAATTATCGATTTACTTTTTTCTTTATTTACTATAAAATTATCAGCTGATAATACCAATTTCTCCAATTCCTTTGAAAGTTTAGACCTTTCAATAATTTGTTTTTTTCTGTGAAGTTCCTTTGAAAAGATTGTAGAAGGACCAGTTTTTATAGTATCTTCTACTGAAAGTAGAATATAATATTCAGATGTTTTATCAATCGATTTATGAAAATCTCCAATATGTATATTATTATCAATCCATGCTTCGTTTCTTTCACGGTCTTTTTCGTAATATAGATTTTCCCAGTAAAACTTAGGTATATACTTAGATTTTTCTAAGAATATTTTGACAGTTTTATTATTGTTATCAGGTTTTAAATGAATGCCATTCTTTACAATTTTTTGTTTGAATGTCAGATATCTTTGGCTATTTACATCATAAAAATGCCTTGAATTAATTATTGGTTGATGAATCATTATAAATGGTTCGTTTGATTGTATATTATATTTTAAAATAGTAGTATTTTTTTCATATTCCATCAATATTGTTTTTTTAATGATTTTATCATCTATTTTGTATGTAAAAGTTGGAAAATATTTAAAATTAAATTTGGGTTTTATATCTTTTAATTCAATGGTTTTATCATTTGTTTTTATTTTATCATAGATATTTGCAATATATACCCATCTCTGCAATGGAGGCTTTAAACTAGTTAT
>CAZVNH010000124.1:0-2325 GCA_964628575.1 uncultured Thermoplasmatales archaeon
CACTTACTCTTACAACAGAACCTACTACTACATCAATTTCATTATTACTAATAACAGAATATAAATTTGAAAAACACTCCATTGAATACCAATCATCACTATTAATGATACCTATCCATTCACCTTTTGCATGACTGATCCCTTTATTCATAGCATCATATATACCATTATCTTTTTCAGATATCCAAAACGCTAAATTATTAGAGTATCTTTTTATAATATCTATAGTTCCATCTGTTGATCCACCATCGATTATAATGTATTCAATATCAAATTTACTTTTTTGAAATATAACACTTTTTATTGTACGTTCAATCGTTTTACAGGAATTATAGCATACAGTTATTATACTTAACAGCAATTCTTATACATCTCCTTTAATAATAATATGTGTATATAAAAATAATTATTTTGTTTTATTATCCGTATAGTTATTAGGGACTGAAACTATGAGAGATAAAATACAATAAAATAGTGCTTTATCAAATAATGGTTGTGTAAAAAGCATTGTTAACGTAACGGGAATAATAAGAACAGATATTGGTTTTTTCTTTTTAATACTATCTATATTTGGTATAAGTATTACTAAAAGTAGCATTAAAAAACCAATTATCCCAACTTGAGATATTGTACTAATAAAATTTATTCCAATTATACCTTCATTCATATATCCTATTCCAAAAAACGGATTCTCAAAAAAAGCGTTCTTTGCATTGATAGATTGTATTAATCTATCTTGCCCAGAATTAGACATAATCTTTGATAGAAGTCCAAATTTATTTTCATTAAAAACAAACCAATAACTAGCAATTGACAATATAGTAAATATAGATACTTTTATCAATGATCCATTTATTGATTTTTTTTTATTATTATTACAAAAAATATAATAATAAAAACTACACACAAAAAAACTAACAATGCCAGAAGTTGAAAATGTCAAATAAAGTTGTACTATTAGTAGAAACTTAAATATATTTTTATACTTAAGATTTAAGAACTCTAATCCAAAAAAACTTGTCACAATTAATATTTGATATATACCAGGCTCCCTAAAAAAACCAACAGCACGCGTAAATTCATAGCCAAATAAATGCGAAGTACCATTCTGTGAACAAATAGAAAATGGAAATAGAATATACATATCATATTTACCTAAATTTTGAGGAACAAAAAAATGAAAAATAACTAATTTATCAAAAGACTTAAAAATTAGAAAAACTATTAGTGTAATAAAGTAAGATATACTAAAAAAAATAGTTGGATATACTATGGCTTTTAAAAAACTTCTCCAAATTGTTTCGCGATTAATATAAATCACAAATATTGTTGCAGAAATTATATAAACAATTGCTTTTATTACATCGATTTTAACTTCACGTAATAAAAAGACGCTCTGAATAAGTAAGTAAAAACAAAATAATAATGAAAGAGCAATATATCTAATGTTATTCTTAGTAAAGTTTAATTTCGGATTAATCAACACATACATTACTGATATATAAATAAAAGATAAAAAAACATATTCACTATACATTTGTAGTATAGCTGGTCTTTGATTTAATAGTAATAAGGTTGCCAAAAAAATCAATAAATTTTTTAATGAAAAAATAGTATCTTTATTATTATTTATAATATTTATATTTTTTTGCTTTAAGTACATGTCTATTTATCCCTTCAAAAATAGTTTTATTTTCTATTTTAAATATTTACATATTTCATCATAGAAACTTTTTGAATATTGAATTGCTTGTTCATTTTGCTTTTTCTTCATAATGTTTAGGTCGTCAAATGTAAAATTTAAACTTTTATTACAATTAAAATGGTGAACTATTTTTTCGCTAAGGTCGTAAATATCTTTCTTTTTAAAAAAAATACAATTACTATATCTTTGCTCATAATGAACACTAATATCTGATAATAATAAGCTTTTATTAAAAAACTTAGCATCCTCTACTAATGTACTCCAACCTTCAAAAAGTGAAGGTTGAATTATCAAATCTGACATAATTAATATAGCTATTTGATCCTTTCTAGGTATAAATCCTAATATTTTTATATGCTTTTCTAAATTATTTTCATTTATATATTCCTTCAAACTATTATAATAATATTTATTAAGTTTATTTTCACTAACTCCAGTACAAACCAAAACAATTTCATTTTTTTTAAAAAAATTTTTTTTATTATTAATTGATTTGAATGCCGTTAAATGGTTTTTATGCTCCCAAAATTGATTTGATATTAAAATAAACTTATCTGGTAAATTATATTTTTCTTTAACTATACTTAAAAATTTTTGATCAATACCTTCTAGTTCATCAT
>CAZVNH010000124.1:2335-7651 GCA_964628575.1 uncultured Thermoplasmatales archaeon
ATATAAAAGGTAATATATATACTTTTTCAACACATTTGGAATAATATTTCATATAGTCATTAAATGCCGAATAGCTACTTAAAAACAACATATTATGATTTTTAGCAATATTGTTAAAAAGCTTATCTTTTTCTTTAATCATACTTCTAGGAAATAATTCTGGTAAATATTTATGTTGGAAGTCAGGAATCCAATGTATACATTTATTTTTTAATCCCATATAATTATAAGTAGTAACTGGATACAACATATCAATTTTATGTTTTTTGCATATCATCAATAGTTTAAAGTCAAGCATTCTCTGAAATAATTTTTCTGTGGCTCTTTTAATTATTTTGTTAAATAAGTTATTATGATAAATAATAAAATGTACATTTTGATACTTTTTAAAACAAGCAAAACTTTCTTGATTTTTATAGCTTGTAATAATATATATATTTAAATATGTGCCACTTTGAGGCTGTATAAGTAACGAATGGATTATATTCTTTACATAATATAATCCACCAATCCATCTTTTACCTCCTAAAGCAAGAAAACCTATATTTCTTTTTAATTTATCCATTTTTTTGCACCCATTCTATATATTTTTTTATACCACTATTAATATCTATAGTTTGTTTAAATCCTAGCTCTAGTAAATTATCAATATTTGCTCTCCATCTTTCTGGGTCCCCAACTTTACTTTTATTATTAAATTTAATTACACTATTATCTAGACCGAATTCTTCTACAAATATACTTGCTATTTCTGATATTTTATATTCATATCCACTTGCTATATTATATATTTTGCCTTTATGCCCATTTTCTAGTATCAAATCAATTGCTTGAGCGATATCATCAATATATATAAAATCTCTAGTTTCATTTCCAGTGCCGTATAAAACTAATTTATTAGTTCTTCTTAGTTTTTCAAACATATCCCAAAATAGTTGTTTTCTTAATCCTACTCCATATGCAGAAAATATTCTACATATTTTAACGTTTAAATTATAATGATTTGAATAAAATAAGCACATCTCTTCGCATAGTTTTTTATGTAGGCCATATGGAGATATCGGATTAAGTGTACTAAATTCATCAATTGGTAATACTTTTGGATTACCATATACAGCAGCACTTGATAGAAAAAGAAATTGAGTATTTATATTTGATTTAACCAAAGAATTCAAAATTTTTTGAGTAATTATAACATTTCTTTTGAAATCAGTGTCTGGGTCTTTAATTGATAAACCAACATTTGCACTACCTGCACAGTGAACTATTCCAAAAGGTTTATAATAGCTAATAATATCATCTATTGATTCTGTAACTAAATCCTTTGAATATACAGGAATACTTTCAATATTTACTATTTTTTCAGTTGAATATACATCAACTCCAGCAACATTTATTTCCTTTTTTGTAAAATATTTTATTAAATTATTTCCTATAAAACCATTTGAACCAGTTATTAATATAGTTTTAGTTTCCATTGTTATCATTCTCCTGTATATATTTTACTATTTTAGCCGGATTCCCAGCAACAACTGTATATGCTGGAACATCTTTTGTTACCACACTTCTTGCTCCAATAACAGCTCCTTCTCCAATTTTTACTCCCTTTAATATTACTGAATCAAACCCTATCCATACTTTATTACTTATTATTATTGCTTTTGATATTACGTGACTCCAATCTTTTTCATTAACAAAAGTTCCTTTTGCCGCTTCTTTATAATGAATAAAATTATCATATTTTCTTTTTTCCCAGTATATAGAATGTGAATCATGATCATAGATAGTTACACCCCAAGAAATAGTAACATCATCACCTATTTCAATATGTTCTCTACAAATTATATTAGCACTAGAAATAAATGCGTTATTACCGATTTTTACATTTCCACTTTTAGATTCAAACGTTATTCTGCAATTCAACACATTATTTTCTCCAATTGATACGTAATTTCTTTCTTCAGGTTTTATGTAAAAATTTATAATAAAATTATCACTGAAAATACTACTTTTATCTATATTTAGTTGATTTTTAAATTTTTTTAACATTTTATTACGTCTAAATCTTTTATAAATTTTATAAATATTTCTTATTGACATATTATGTAATTCTTCCTCCTACCTATATTAAATCATTTAACAATTAATATATTAAAATATATATCTATATTCATAATAGTTTAAAGCCTTTGATAAGAGCTTTTAAGCAAACTATAACTTTTTCATATTTTCAAAAATTAGTATCTATTTGTCATAATAATAAGTATTATTTATATTCTTAACTACTTTTGCTGGATTACCAGCTACTATTACATCTGCTGGAATATCTTTTGTAACTACTGAGCCTGCTGCAACAATAGTTCTTTTACCTATTCTAACTCCTTTAAGAATAATAGAGTTAAACCCTATCCAAACATCGTTTTCAATAATAATTGATTTATTTATAACATTTACATCACGTTTTCTAAATCCCCCAGAAATAATATCTAAATACTCTTTACTACGTTCATCTGAGTCAATAGAATGCGAATTTGTATCATGAATATTCACATTATGAGATATCAGTACATTATTACCAATAATAACCTCTTTTTTGGACCAAATTTTTGAGTTTTCTCCAACAAAACAATTATTACCAATTTGTACATATCCTCCTGAAGGAAAAACTACAATTTCACCTCTAATATGACTGTTTGAACCTATTATTATAGATTTAGGATTGTTTTGAAAATTAGAAATATTCGACTCCAAATAAAAAAACACATTTTCCCCAATATAATACTGTTTATAACATTCTCTTAACGACTTCAACTTTAAAATTTCATTTAATTTATAAGCATAATTAGTAAGCCTAAAAAAATATCTTATCAAGTTTAACCACCTTCTAATGAATTATTTTGAAAGTCCATTTTTTTTATAACTTTCTTAATTTGCAATATGCCAATAATTGGGAACCCTATATTTGAAACAATTGTGCCAAGTATTACACCAGATATTCCCATACCAATTTTCTTAGCCAAAAAAATTGATACGGGTATATTAATAATCGCTGAAATTATTGAATATATAAGTTGATAATTAAGTTTATTAACTCCATTAAGAAAAGTAGTAATTGAATTATTCAAAATATATAGGATTGTATAAAATCCCATAAGCAATATTAAAATAGTCGGTACATTCAGCTCTTCTCCCATCCAATATTTAATTATTGTCTTAGCAGTTATAATCATTAATATTATTCCAATAGCAAATGGTATATTAAGTAATTTTACCTTAGTTAGTGTTTTATTTAGCCAATTATAATCACGTTTAGTGTATGCATCTGTATAAGCAGACCACAAAGGTGCTTGAATAATGCTAAATCCAATAATAAAAATATTAAATAGTTTATATGTTACTTGATATGGTGTAACATATTCCGGTCCAAATAAATGACTTATAATAATATTATCTGTAGTAAAAATTATAACACCTGCAATTTGAATTATGAAAAATTTTAATCCAACATTAAATAGGTCTGGCAAGTATTCAATTGTAACTTGATTAATATTTGGTACTATTTTTTTATACCTTTGTGTAAATAAATAAAAATTTGTAAAAATTAATACTATGCAAAATGATCCTGAATATACTATTGATACAATTAATAACCCTCTAAATGTCGTTTTTGTAAGAATAATTAGCTCAATAAGTATTAAAGCATTAGAAATCAAATTTGTAACGGAAGCTACAACTGCATCTTGATATGCATATGCAACATAATTTATAAGGTTAAGAAAAAACTGAATTAAATATAAAATTATAATAACTTTCATGATTAAATTTAAATTTTCTTGAGTAATTAAGTTGGTATTAAAAAAGTAATTCCATTGAACTGTTGAAGAAAAAATACAAAAAATTAAAATTAATAGACTTATAAAAGTTAGAAAAATAAAATATGCCGTGCTTACATATTTACGTGCATTCTCAAAATCGTCTTTAGCTAACATTTTTGTTAATATATTTCTGAGTCCATTACCAATACCAATATCAAAAATATTTATCCATGATAAAATAGATAGTATAGTCAGCCATATTCCATAAATTCCTTTATTATTCAAAAAGTCATACATTACTCTCATTAAAAACATACTACAAAATACTGACGAAATTTTAACAAAAAGAATTATTTTTGCATTCTTGCTAACTTTTTTTGTTCTATTATCGCTAGTAAAAAAAATTTCTTTTATTCCATTTATCATGTTCATTTGTTAGCTTCTCCAAACATTACTATTATCTTATTTAAATGACTTATTCTTTTTATACCATTCATAGGTAGTTTTAATGCCTTCTTTTAAATCTATACACGCTTTCCACCCTAAATTATTTAAAAGTGAAATATCTAATAACTTCCTTGATGTTCCATCTGGCTTTAATTTATTAAAAACAATATTTCCTTTATATTGTACTATTTCTTTTATAATATTAGCTAACTCTTTTATTGTAATATCTTTTCCAGTTCCGATATTAATATGTTCATTGCCATTATAATTCTCCATCAAATAAACACAGGCATCTGCCATATCATCAACATGCAAAAACTCCCTCTTTGGAGAACCCGTCCCCCACACAACTACTTCAATTTCATTATTAACCTTTGCCTCATGAAACTTTCTAATCAATGCAGGTAACACATGTGAACTTTCCAAATCAAAATTATCATTTGGTCCATACAAATTAGTAGGCATTACAGATATATAATTTGTTTTGTATTGTTTATTATAATATTTACACATCTTAAGCCCTGAAATCTTTGCTAAAGCATATGCTTCATTTGTAGACTCAAGATAACCCGATAACAAATACTCTTCTTTAATAGGCTGCGGACAGTTTTTTGGATAAATACATGAACTTCCCAAAAACATAAGCTTGGTAACATTGTTTTTGTAGCTGCTATCTATTACATTACATTGCATCTGTAAATTCTTCATCATAAAATCAGCAGGAAAAGTATTATTTGCATGAATCCCTCCAACCTTTGCAGCTGCCAAAAAAACGTATTCAGGCTTTTCTTCTTTAAAAAATTTCATTACAGCCAATTGATCAGTCAAATTCAATTCTGAATGGGTTCTATAGATAATATTATTATAGCCTTTACTTTGAAGATTTCTAGCAATTGCAGAACCAACAAGTCCTCTATGTCCTGCTACATATATCTTTGAATTTTTATACATCATATTTCTCCTTAATCAAACTCTCTTCTTATTCTGGATTCACGCTCTACAAGCTTCATATCACTTTTAACCATAATCTTTATTAATTCTCCAAAGCTTGTAC
>CAZVNH010000125.1:0-3472 GCA_964628575.1 uncultured Thermoplasmatales archaeon
ATGTAAAAGAGATTATATTAAACCAACAAGTATTTATACAATTATACTAAAAATTACTGCATTTTTAGTGCTAGTTAGATTTATAACATGATGGATTTGATTAAGATAAAAAAATAATTGTGCCATTTCAATTAATTTTCTGTTTAAAATTCTATCGATTGTAAATATAATAAGACAGAAATCTGCTATGTATTGCTTCCGATTATAGGATTGTAATAATTTGATGAACTATAAAATCTTCAATAAACTTGATATCCTCTTCAACTTCATCAGTATCTAAAGATTTTTCACTTGGATAACGTGGAAGATTATATTTTGATATGATTACGTTTATTCTTTTACAGGTTTTTCACCAATTTCTTCTCTGAAATATTTACCAAACTGTCCACCGATATTATGTGTCTTCCATGCCTCATCTGTTTTTGTTAAAAGAGCTGCTTTCAAGCTTAATTCTAAAGCATGAATTGCACTAAACATTGCTGGTTCAAAAAGTTCTTTTTTAAGACTAATCTTTGCTGATTCTAGATAATTCAGACTTAAATTGTAATAATCTTGTATCTTATTAGCTGTTGTTTTATCCTGCCCCATTGTTTACCCTTTTCATATAGGATAATTCCGTTTTCTTTTATTTGTTTTTTCAATGACTTATCCATATCTTCAAATTCATTAACGGTTTTAAATAGTGGTTTTGCTAGATGATTGCATCTATTTGATACAATTGCTATTTTATCTAGAATTTTATCTTTGTCTTTTTTTGACCAGGATTCTTTTAAAAATAATAAATCAATATCTGATTTTCTTTGAGCTACTCCTTGAGCAACTGATCCATATAAAATTGTCATATAATTTTCAAAATCTACTTTGTTTATTTCATTGAGATAGTTTTTTACTTCTTCTCTGAATTCTTTTTGTTTGATATATCCTAGGTAAATATGATTAGTATTAATTGGTTCGTCTGCCTTAAAACCTATTATAGATTTGTTTATTGGATCTATTGAAAAAATTAAATGGAACTGTTGTAAACTGTATATTATGGTCCTTCCAACAGAATTTCGTTCATAAGTTCCTTTGATAATGCCTTTCTCTTCTAGTTTTTTAAGATATTTTGAAGTTGCTGGTTTGCTAATTCCAATTATTGCTGAGATTTCAGGAAGTGTTTTATCGTTTTGAATTAAAAGCTCTATGATTCTTTTTTCGTATTTGTTTAATAGTTCCATATTACCAACATATTAACATATTAACTTATTAGTTAATAAGTTTTTGGTTACTTATGTCAAAATGTAAACCTGCTATAGGTATTGCTCCAATATTTTATATATTAATAACCTGATACAATTTTTAAGGGAGGCAAAATGATGAAAAAGAAAATAATTGGAATGTTATTTTGTATTTTGTTAATAATAAGTGTTTTACCTGCAACAGGTTTTAATACATATAATGGGCCACATGTTGAGATTACATGGCCACCTGATAACTATGAAACAGACCAATCAACAATTACACTTACTGGTAATGCCGGAGGCGAATTTCCAATAAACGAGTATGGTTACACAATACTTTATCCTGGAGGTGGGATGTCTTCTGAATTTTGGCCAATTAATCCACCAGTTGAGTATTATGAGTTCGAAATATCTGTAACTCTTGTAGAAGGTGAAGAAGGAAATCTTATTACTGTTTATGCAAAAGATACACAGGGAGATCAAGGAACTGATGCTGTGACAGTAGTTTATACTCCAAGCGGAGAGGATACCGAGCCTCCGAATGTTGTTATCACATACCCAGAAGATGGACAATATTTTTTAAACCCAGACATTAGTTTGCAGGGTTATGTAACTGATAATATTGGTATTTCAAAATTTACTGTATATGACTATTGGAATGAACAAGAGTTTGAAATTTACAAAGAGTATTTCTCTGATCCAGTTTCTTTTTATGAATTTGATTTAAGTGTTACACTTAAACCAGGAGTAAACAATATTGTTGTAACAGCTTATGATGAAGCAAACAATAAAGGGCAAGATACTGTCGAAATTACACATTCACAATGTACTCATGGTACTCCTGTAATAGGAGATAGTTCAGGTGAGACAAGGTTTCACGGTGTTTTTGTAGGATGTAATCATATGGGAGAACCTGGCGAAATTCATGGAGCAGAAAGTAGTGCTGAGATTATGCATGATTATCTTCAAAATACACCAGGATGGAATAGAGATGACATGGAACTATTTCTTGGTACTGAGGCGACATGGGAAAATATTAAAAGTGCAATCGCAAGAGCAGCTGATAGAGCTCAACCTGGTGATGAATTCTTATTTTATTTTTGTTCCCACGGTAGTAATGATACAAATGTTGATGACGATGGGGATGAACCTGACGGTTTTGATGAATCCTTAGTAGTTTCAGGAGGAGAAATCACTGACGATACTCTTGCAGAATGGTTAAGTCACTTTAGAGATTGCGTAACAATTACTGTAAAACTTGATTGTTGCCATAGTGGTGGATTTGCTGATGGAGACAACGATACCCAGAATGCAACAAATGCAGAAGGCGAACCATATGGCCCTGACCATATTAACATTGAACCTGCCTGTGCTGCCAATGAAACAACTAATACAGCTCCATTTAGATGGAATGATGATGGTGATACATTAGTTGAACCTGGCGAATTAACCCCACTTGTACAAGATCACTATGATGATAGAAATGGAAATGGTAGATGGGATAGAGGCGAACCATGGTGGTGGTGGGATGATGAAGATGAAGACGGTGAAGTTGATGATGATGAGTTGGTAAATCCATGGAGTGCTAGATGGATGGGTAATTTTACCAAAGCAAACTTTGATGCACTTGAAGTAGAACCTTCTTTTAGAGGTTTTTCAACAACAAAAGCAGATAGAAACAAAGATGGAATTACAACGACGAAAGAATGGTATGAATATTCAATAAATGCTCTTTATAAAGCAAATTATGGAGATGATGATGGCGATGGATTAATAGATGAAGATGGCCCAGATTACGAAGAAACAAGTGATGGAGTAAAAATATTATATATTGACAATGACGGAGATGGGCTTATTGATGAAGATCCAGCTCCACCAAGTTTTGCATTTTGGTATGACGAACCAACAAGCAAACCTAGTAAACCAAATGGACCTGGTGAAGGAAAACCAGACAAAGAATATACCTATTCAAGTATGTCAACAGATCCAGAAAATGATGATATTTATTATTGGTTTGACTGGGGAGATGGTACAAATACCGGATGGATTGGACCTTTCATGTCTGGACAACCTTGTAATGTACAAAAGAGCTGGGATGAAAAAGGAAATTACCAAGTAAAAGTTAAATCAAGAGATCGATGTTATGCAGAAAGTCCATGGTCAGACCCTTTAAGTGTGAGTATACCTAAATCCAAACCATATCTCAAAACACCGTTACTACTTTGTTTCCTAGAAAATCATCCCTATCTATT
>CAZVNH010000125.1:3482-7622 GCA_964628575.1 uncultured Thermoplasmatales archaeon
ATTCTCATTAATACAACGTCTGCTATGTTTATCTAAATAATCAAATATATAATCAATGTCTCATAATTAGTAACTTGTGAGGTGTTACTTTCAACCTATATATTTCTAATATATTTGTAACATATCAGGTTATTTTTTCTTAATAAAACATAAGATCAACTATAATAGTGGATAAGAAAAACCTACTAAGTTATGTCTCTTTATTCAATATAGTTTGATTATTCTGTCATAATTTATTTATATCAATCCTAAAAATATTTTTTAATTAGAAAAAAGAGGTATTAAATTATGAGATTAGTAATATTTGGATTTATACTATGCTTTATTTTTTCCCCTTTTACAACAATAATACCTGCATATGTTATTAACACAGAGCCTTCTTTATCAATGGAAAATAGTATTAATGTTAAAGCAACAGAACTTTCAGAAGAAGAAATAGAAGATTTAGAGCTTTATATTGAAAATATTAAAGGACTGTTGGATAAAACAACAAGTTATGATAAAACGATAGAAATTTTTAAAGAAGTAGTAATAGAACTTGATAGATATGAACTTCTACCTGATAATATGAGCGTTGAAGAAGCACAAAAGTTGGTAACTGGTAAGTCAGGTAAGGAAAAAACAATATTTAACTTACATACTCTTTTAGGAAAAATATTTAATAATAATTTATTTTCAAATATGTTTAAAAACTTATTGAAAAGATATAACAATAAAAACAAAGAAAACGATTTTATTTGCACTCAACTTGATGATAATGAAAACTTTAATTGTTTAACAATTGGACATACAAGCAATACTAAATATTGGCGTCAAGAAGGTAATCATTATAACATTATACTTGGATGGGCTGGTATAAAAGATCAAAATTATTACGATGATCCAGCAAAAGGATGGATTTATACAAATGGAGATAATGGAGTAAAAAACTGGAATGGAAGATTATATGGAGATGTATATCAATATGTTTATGAGTTTGATACCTATAACATGATAACATATCATGAAGGTATTAGAGATTTTAAAGGTTTAAAAATATGTTTATTAGACTTTTATATAGGACAAGCATCACATGTAAAAATTAAATATTTTTAAAATTACTATAAATTCATTTCAAAATAAAAAATCTCCAAACCTACTATAATATATTGCTCTATCTTAGAAAATAGCAAAACTATTTACTTAATTTACTTTTTCATTAAAAAGATGAAGAGAAACATTCTTTTTACATGGAGCAGCGGCAAAGATAGTGCTCTAGCTCTTTATGAACTACAAAGAACCAATGATTATGAAATATTAGCATTATTAACAACCATAACAGAAGGTTACGATAGAATTAGCATGCATGGAGTTAAAAGTATTCTTCTCGAACAACAGGTTGAATCTTTAGGTTTATTAGTTGAAAAAATCTATATCAAGAAGAATGAATCTAATAAAGAATACGAAGCAAAAATGAAAGACAAACTTAAGCAATATAAAAAACGAGGTGCCTTATCTGTAGTTTTTGGAGATATTTTTTTAGAAGACATAAGAAAATACCGAGAGAAAAATCTATCAAAACTCGGAATAACTGCGCTTTTTCCGTTGTGGCACAGAAATACAACTGAACTTGCTCATAAATTCATAGATCTCGGGTTTAAGGCAGTGATAACCTGTGTTGACTCAAATGTTCTTGATAAAAAATTTGTAGGTAAAATCTTTGATGAAAAATTTTTAAGCAGATTACCTTCATCCGTAGACCCCTGTGGAGAAAATGGAGAATTTCATACATTTGTATACGACGGTCCATTATTTAAAAGAAGAATACAATTTAAGAAGGGAAGTATTGTATTAAAAGAAAATCGCTTTTATTTTTGTGACTTATTGTCAATATAGATAACAGAATTTTTCAAGATATTACTCCAATATATAATCACATATAATGATTAGAACTTGCAAGTTATGCAATATAATAATAAAACTTATAAAAATTATTAATTGTTTTGTTATCATAACATGAACACCCAGTTTATTATTCCTCAAATAATAACCACGATAAGATTACTATGTGCACCTCTATTATTTTATGCAATAAAAGAAGAATGGAAAACATTTGCATTTGTACTTTTATTCTTGATAATCATAACAGATTTGATAGATGGACAACTTGCAAGAAAATATAATGTCTCAACAACATTTGGAGGATTTTATGATGCAACAGCTGATTTTACTGTAATTATGTTTGCTTTTTCAGGATTTATATTAAAAAATATTTACCCATATTGGTTATTGTTCCTATTCATACTGTTTTTTATTTTTTTCATCATTTCTTCAAAAGTAAAAAAATTTGTTTATGACCCAATTGGAAAATACTATGGAGCAATATTATTTATTACTATTGGGGTATCAATATTTTATTCAAAGAATCCTGTTCCCTTTGTTATTCTTATCTTGATATTAGTCTTAACAATACTTACTTTTATTAGTAGACTCTTTACTTTAAAAAATAAAAGTTAGATATCACTCCAATACCTATATATTAGGTATTACATATGTTTCATTGAATACAGCTATTTTACCACTAAAAGTTGGTCCACCAACATATGTTCCACTTATGCCACCTGATAGTTTCATTTTATAATCACTATCTCTATGATGTAACCATATCTCATTGAAATACCAGTTACTATTATTAAGGAGTGTACCAACCCAGATCTGAAGGTTTACCTCATCACCAGGATTTGCCTTAAACGGGTATTTATTATAGTTATTATATGCATAAAAAGTATAGTTACCATTAACATATAATATAAAATCAGAATATATCTGATCTCCTAAGCTATCCTCATAACCAGTAACATTCTCAGTTCCCTCAGAATCTCCACAAATAACCCAATAATAGTCGGTTTCTTCAGATGAGAACGAAATAGTAACCTGGTTTTCACCAGCCACTAGACCTACTACTTTTTCACCACTTCCTATACTGTTTCCTGAGCTGCTAAATGCTTCTACTTTAACAGTTATCTCACCTGTTGGTGTAAAAATATCTTCACAAACATCTTCCCAAACATAAGATTCACTACCACTAGTAATATATTGATCACATTCTGTTAAAAATTCATTACTATCATAGAAGCTAGCACGAATATAAGAAGAAAAATCAGGGATATAAGAAACCGTTAAATCAATCCAAGAGGGCATATAATAATTTTTAGTAGTATCATCAATATTCGGATCAGGGCTTATATAAAAAATAATTTTATGATAGACTTTAGGATGTCGCATATACGCAGGAATAATCCCACGTTCAGGATGATCAGGATCACTTGTTGTATAAGATTTGATAATTGAAGTATCTTTATACGCATTATAAACAGATTTACTATCTTCAAGCATTTGTTTTGCCATGTTCATCATGTTCTCATCAGCATATTCTCCATCAACAGGGTTATCCCAGCTGCAAAAAACCTTAGCACCATTATCCAGATAAATATCCTTGAAATAGATACCATAACAAGTAGCAAAATAACAATAACTAGATTTAAGCTTATAACTTGACATCTTCTGACGTAAAACATCAGCACGAATCATAGTTGCATAAACAAGATATGAAGAATCTCCTGACCCACGTCTGAATTTATCAAAAACAATCATCTGCTCATTATCAAGCCATTGCTGCAACTGCGGATTTTGAATAAAAGATTCATTAGTCAAAAAACAAAACTGAAGATATAAGTTATCCTCATTAAAATTCTTACGAGCCTTAATAGTCCCATGACCTGTAAACAGAATTATACCATAGTCCTCCTGGTTGAAATAATCTGATGGAGATATATCAAAGCAATTAGATTCTGCTTCATAAGGCCAATCAGATACAAGCTTTATTGTTAGATCATCATCAGTCCAACCATGGTCCCTAAAATATTGAATAGTATTATCAGTAGCAGTCTTAGGAAAATCATAATAACAAGGACCTAAAACAAGCATTTTCTTATTTTGACATGTTGCTATTTCAGAAGGACCTACAACAACAATATTATTAGTAACAGGTAAATTTTTCTCTGATGAAGAAATCTTTTTTAATCCACCAGTTACAGGTAGATTATTCTTATTAAAACCATAAGAAGTAGGTAATTCCTCTTCAAGTTCAAAAGTATTAAA
>CAZVNH010000126.1:0-7583 GCA_964628575.1 uncultured Thermoplasmatales archaeon
ACTCCATCTTGTACTAAGTGTAGAGTCTTCTTTTGGAAATACGAATTGTTATGTCCACAGGTTGGACAATTAAATTCATTAGGTAACTCATCAATGGCAATTTCATATCCACAAGCCATACAGCTCCATAGCGTGATTGACCTCTTTTTAGAAAAACCATCAGAATTAAGTAAATTTAGGAGCATTTTAAGCCTTTGGGAATAATTTCTTTTAATTTGTGCCAGGGTTCTCAATTTTTTAGCGATTTCTCGATACCCTTCCATTTCCGCTGTATTTGCGTAATTAGGGTATGAATTTTTCCATTCCATTTCCTCTTGTTTTATTAGAGATTCAAGATTTATTAAGGTTGTACCATAGGTGGTTGAATTATCGATTTCTACAGTTAGATCTTCAAAAAATTCCTCTTTTTTCAATTGTTGTAAAGTTTCATAAAACCAAATTGCATTTGAATATTTTTGAATAGCGAAATCTCTAAATGTTTTTGATATTAGAATAAGCTTCTCCTTTTTTGCAATTTCAGCATAAAATTCATACCGAATCCTTATTTGAGATTCTCTTATAAACCCAATCATTAGATTATTAGTTGTCTGTTTCATGATTATCACCTGTTATTGCTTATTTTAAAATAGGTATTAAAATTAAAAAAAATAACATAATTATATTTTCCTACTACTTCTCAAATTTTCTATCTACATTTTACAGTTTTTTAAGTATATTACTGATATCAGAAGGCATAAAAATTACTATTTTTTGAGATGGCTCATGAGATATATCTTGGATAGTCTGTAATGATCTCAACTGAATTGCAGCTGGATTTTGAGCTAATAATTCTGCTGCCTTCGCAATATTTTTTGCAGCTTCATATTCTCCTTCGGAAGCAATGATTGTTGCCCTTTTCTCCCTTTCTTTCTCTGCTTGAACGGCCATTGCACGTTTCATATTCTCTGGTAATTCTATTTGTTGGATCTTAATTTGGGTAATTTGAATTCCCCATTCTCTGGTTTCTTCATCTACGACTGTACGTATTTCTTGAGAAATTCTTTCTCTCTGTGTTAATACTTCATCTAATTCCATGCCTCCAATAACATCTCTAAGAGCTCCCTGAGTATAATTAAAAACTGCCCTCATATAATTTTCAATTTTAGTTGTAGCATATTCAGGGTTTACAACTTTATAGAATACACTCGTATCAGCTGTTACTGGAATATTGTCTCTAGTTATTATATCTTGTTTAGCAATATCTAAGGTTTTAATCCTTATATCAATCTCAATTGATTTTTCGATAAGCGGTACAACAAAGATTATTCCAGGACCAATAGTTCTTTTATATCTTCCAAATCGAAAAATTATCAAACGCTTATATTCAGTTGCAGTTTTAAATCCTGTTAAGAGCCAAATAAATAAAATAAATGCCACTACACCAATAAGAATACCTAAAATCATTGTTAGTTCTGAAATTTCACTCACTCCATAAATCTTTTATTTTTTTTAATAATTCTTTATAGTTTTTTGTTTAATTGGATAATTATGACATTATAGAAAATTAGGGTATAAAAAAATTCTGTTAGAAAAAACAGAGATCACAACATTTAAATAGATAACTCATTCAAGTCTCATTTAATTTAACTTTATCGGGAATTTTTCTAAAGATATCTATGGTATTCCCAATCTCTCTCTCTTCCATTAGACTTAGCAATTTCATATTCTTGGAGTTCAGCATATTTTAAATCAATAAATATTCTCATCAATTCCTTTCCTAAAGTTTTTTTAATAAAAGTACTTTTTTCAAAAGCTTTCAATGATTCCTCTAAATCTTCGGGAAGCCTTTCAATTCCCAATTCACTTCTTTCTACATCGGTTAAAATATCAACATTCTTAGATGTTGGTTGATTTGGTTCAATATTTCTTCTTATTCCTTCTAATCCTGCAGCAAGTAATAAAGCACTCCCCAGATAAATATTCATCATAGCATCACCCGCTCTATATTCAATTCGAGCAGAACTTTCATATCCGGGTACACGCATTAATACTGTTCTATTTCCTATGCCCCATGAATTAAATACAGGTGCTTCATGATGGGGGCTTAAACGTTTGTAAGAATTAGTAGTAGGATTTAAAATAGCTGAAATTGCCTTTATATAATGCTGAATACCACCAATATAATATCTTAATTGATTACTCAAACTATTATTAGCATCACTGAATGCGTTTTTGCCATTTTGGCTAAGATATTGGTGAATATGCAAACCATTTCCCGCCATATCTTCAAAAGGTTTTGGTATAAAAGTACTAATTAAATTTTTATTCATAGCCCTAACCTTAGTGATCAGTTTCGCTGTCTGGACATTATCCGCTTGAGTTAATGCGTTATTTGTAGTAAATTCCACTTCTTGTTGACCCAAACCAACCTCATGGTGTATAGTTTTTACTCCAATATTCATATTTATCATATCATCTGTAATCTGACGACGAACCTCCTGAAATTTATCCTTAGGCAAAATATCCATATATGTTCCATTGTCAGCGGGTTTCAATTCTTTTGTGATGAAGTACCATTCCAATTCTGGTCTTGTTTTGAATTCTAATTGCAAAGTGTGAGCTTTGTTAATTACTTTTTTCAGTATCCCTCGAGGACATGTAGGATATGGTTTATTATTATTATCTGTCAGATCACAAATAAATCGTCCTACTCGTGAATTCCAAGGAAGAATGGCAAAAGTTTCAAAATCAGGTACTATTTTCATATCACTCTGTTCTGTTGTAAGAAAACCTAGACTAGATCCATCAATTCCTGTTCCCCCTTTCAAATCCTCCCAAATCTTTGCTGGAAACTCAACAGCTCTAAACTCCCCCAAGATCGTAGTGAATTGAAATTGGATATAATCTACTTTTTTCTCTTTAAAGACATTATTAAATTCCATCATTTCTTGACCTATAGATTTTTTTGTGAACTATGATCTTTTCATTATTAAATTTGCAAAATACTTAAAATCTCGATTATATAATCTCTCAGCTTCTTTAGAAATCTTAGCAAATACACATCCAGGTAGTTGTTTCATAGATAAGTGGTATTCCAAACATTCGCAGCATTTTCCTCTTCTGTGACAGTCGTAAGTACATGTAAAATAATCTTTTCTTTCTCCTTGATTACACTCAGTCATATTTTCATCGGTTAACTTTTTTCTGTATATTCTTCTAAGTAGTGAAAATAAATCATAACTTTTAAAATTGGAAGAAATGAGAAGAAATCCTATTCTTTTAAGACTGCATATAACTGTTACTTCATAATATTAAGAAAATGAAAAAAAAAAAGAAAAAAATAATTACAACAACTTTAAAGATTCTTTTTACTTCTCTTTATCTTTATCGTTACGACTGTAGCAACTCCAAAAATAGCACCAAGTAAAATAAATATATCATAGCCAGGTATCATTCCTTCTACTTCGGGTGACTCGGCATGCCACTCTATACTATAAACATTTCCTGTTCGATCACCAAAAATCCTTATATAGTAAGTTCCATTAGAAGGAACTTTATAATTGATAAATTCCATATCTTTCTCAGTGAAATTAGTAACCAATCTATTATAATCCCAATTATAAAGTTCAACTCCTATTGCTCCTTCCTGATAATCGTAATAAACTTCTATAAAGAGTTGTTCTCTTCCAGAATATACTTGTATTCTATACCAGTCATCATCGTATTGTAATGCCCAGCCACTTATGTGCCATAGAGGAGTACCTTCATAAAAAGATAGATCATAAGCAGTCATAGGATCATCATTTTCTTCATAATCATCATCGGGTCTAAAATCCGTACGAATGTCATCCCACCAAAGATCATATTCTATTTTTGAACCACTACCGAATATCTGGATAAAATAATCTCCCCTTGGAACGAAGACATCGATGTCTATACTATCATCTCCCAACATAGTATTATTATAAAAAATCCAATTCCAATCAAGAGAATATTCATCATACCTTTGGTAAATATACATGTAAAGATCTCCTATAGATGTGTTAAATTTGAGATTTATCAACAAATGTTCGAATCCCGGTGAAACGACTATCCGATACCAATCATCGTTATATTGTTGAATAGCTAAACCTTTAAGATCACTTAACCATGTATATTCGTCATCTTTAAGGTTGTATGCTTGTTCCCAATCGTCATTAACTTCATAGAAGTCCTCAACAATCTTTATATCTAATTCATAATAAACATCAGAATCACCAGTCTCATGGTATACGCGAATTCGCCACTCCCCAGACATATCTGTCATATACATTATATGCTCTTTTGACCAACCATGGGTTTCAGAACTGGAATAAGAACCCGCTCTCTTGGTATAAGAAGGATCATAAAGCTCTAATTGTAAATCTCCTTCATAATGATCGAAGTGAATTGAAACAGCCATTATCTCATCTATATTTAAATATACTTGATACCAATCCTCATCATCTTCAACTATGCGAAGATCACCATACCACATTGGAGTAAGAGGTGTAGCACTCCAAAAACCATCATTTTCCTCGAAAGAATCATCCCGAGGTTGTTCTATTTGTAGTTTTATATCTAAATCGTACGTCAGAATTCCACTTCCCCAATCACGATACACATGAATCCTCCATTCTCCTGAATCCTCTACAGTAAACATAATATGTTCATAAGAATTTCCCGTATAAGATCCATCCCTGTGCATATAACCAGGATTGAAAAGTTCCAACTGCAAATCACCATCGGAATTATCAAAATTAATAGCAATATCAATCGTATCGCCTGAGTTTAACCATATCTGATACCAATCATCATCGTAGTCTACCATCTTTAAATCAGAATAATAATCTGGATTTACAACTGACGCGCTATAAAAATCATCGTTATCTTCCATCCAATCATCTTGAACTGAAAACCATAGATCTAAATCATACCAAATGTTTATACTTCCCGTTATACGATACACTCTAATCTTCCAATCCCCGGACGTATAAGCTGTAGCTGAAATACTCTCATAATCATTTAAAGAATAGGATCCCGCTTGCCAAGAACCATATGGATCAAACAGTTCTAACTCTAGATTCCCATCTCCATTCCAAAAGTAAATGTTAACCTCAAAATAATCACCAGGATTTAAATAAAAATGAAACCAATCCTCATCATAACCATCCATTCTTAATGAATAATAATTTGGATCTATCCATCTCGAGTTCAAAAAATCATCATTCTCTTCAAATTGATCATCTATTGGCGTCATATCCTCCCACCATAAATCATAGGAATTTTGGGAGTAAATTCCAAGGCTATCATATACATGTAGATAATAGATACCATCTGGATATAAATCGAATTCTAAATGCTCATTATCATCCATTGAATAGCTTCCATCTATATACATAGCGTTCCAATCATAAACTTCGATATCAATATTCCCAGCAGAATGGTTGAAAGCCAAATCAACCCATAATCGCTCTTCCCCCGGATCTAATTCAATCATATACCAATCATCATCCCATAAAGCACCATTTCCACTGATAGAACTAAGCCAATTTGCTTCATTAAATCTTAAATCATAAGCCGAAAGATGATCATCATTTGGTTCATAAGGATCTTCTGGAGCGTTCATAGAAAGCGAATTATCATCAATAATATTATTGTTAGATATGTTATTAACTATTGGAATTCCAGAGATTATAATAAGAAGTAAAAATAGTAAAAATATCCCCCGTTGATATTTTTTATTAAATCTCATACGATATTAACCTAAATGCAAACTTATAAATTTTCACATATATGTAGATTGAACATTACGGGTTAATCTCTTAATTAAGATGCTATTAAGCGATGGAATTTTTTGGTTTTATTCTACTCTTTCATTATTTACTATAGTATTAACAAACTTCAAGAACCACTAATTGATATCCAAAAAGTCGTTTGTTAAAATAATAAATTATTCTGCTAAGGTAAAGGTACAATCGGTGTCTCCGCATCCAGGGCATTTGAAACCTTCCTCTGGGAAGTCATCTGAGTTAAATTCATGTCCACACTTATCACATTTCCAGAGCATTAATATCCCTTTTTAAACCAAATAATAAAATCCTTTCTATTAAAATAAAAAGAATCTAAATTTAAAGTTTTAGGAAAAAAGAGAGTTTAAATACTCATTTTTATTAAATTAATAAATAAATTTCTTAGAAATACTTCTTGCTTCATGATAAAAAGAATTTCTTTTTTCTTCTAGGAAAAAATGGAGAAGACAATATATATATACAGACATATCACTAAAAATACATGAATATAACCCATAATATATATCCTATAGTTTACAAATTTGGTAAATGGTGGCGAAGATTTGGACTAAAATGATTTTATCTATTGAATTTATTAAATTTATATTAAGGATGCGATTATTTTGATTATTAACTCATTTTGGTATAAAAAAACTATAAAGAAAATTGTTATTATTTTTTTCCTTCTCTTTCTTTTTTTAGCACCTTATACCTTTATATTTATTGATTTTGACACTGAAAATAAAATTTTTCAGAATAAATTAAAAGTCTCAGCTCCTCCAATTTTTAACATAAATTCACCAAAAAATTACACGCTTTATGGTAAAATTGCTCCAAATTTTTCTTTAACAATTACCAATGGATTAGGTAATTATTCTTGGTATGAATTTATAGAAACAGGAGAAAGTTCCGTACCCATGGAATTATATGGAATACCTAATGAAAATCTAATAAGAACATTTAATCAAACTTTATGGGATAATATAGATAATGGAACTGTCCTGGTCAGATTCTACGTTAATAACTCTTTAGGAGAAATTGGATATGAAGATGCAATTATTCGTATTGATATAATTGATCCATCCATTAATATAATTACACCTTCAAGTGGTTCGTATAATTCAACTATTCCTGAATATGTAGTCGAAATAGTAGAACCAAATTTGAACAAAACATGGTATACTCTAAACACAAATACTACAAAACACTTTTTTACCACTAATGGCACCTTAACATATTGGAACTATTTAAATGATGGACTTGTAAATATTACATTCCATGCAAACGATTCAATTGGAAATTATGGATATGATTATGTAATTGTAACAAAAGATTCAGCTGATCCAAATTCTCCTATTGACTTATCCTCCACACCATCATCATGGACGAATATAGATAGTTTTAATTTGTCATGGTCAAATCCAAGTGATACATCTGGTATTTCAGGAGCATTTTACAGATTAGATTCTACGCCTTCTACAGATACAGATGGAATCTATGTAGCAGGCACAGATATAGAAACTATAACCAGCATCTCTATAGGTTCGGATGGTATACATACTATTTACCTCTGGTTAAACGATTCTGCTGGTAATATTAATTATACTAATTATGCTACTATAGATGTCTATTTAGATACAACGGATCCCTCTTCTCCAGGTAGTTTGGTAGTAGATCCTGATTGGTGGACAAATATTGATAGTTTTGATATTTCATGGTCAAATCCCTCTGATGATTCAGGCATTTCAGGGGCATTTTACAGATTAGATTCTGCGCCTTCTACAGATACAGATG
>CAZVNH010000127.1:0-7528 GCA_964628575.1 uncultured Thermoplasmatales archaeon
GTTATAAGGTGGTAGAGTGGGTTGAAGACAATAATACAAAAATAAATTATATTGATGCTTTAATTAAACTTACTAAACTTCTTTTACAAAAAAAGATAATTCAAAATATTGAAGAACCTTTTAAAATAGATTATAAAATGATACTTGAAAATTCAAAGAAGTTTAAACATAAAATTGATGAAATTAAAATATTGCAAAAGAAATTCTAATACAATATTTTTCCAAAAAAGAGTTTACTACTAATGACCATAGTACTGAGTATCTTTGGAATGTAGGACTAAAGCATCATCCAAACAACAATCACATAGAGCGTTTGCATGGTACTGTTAGAGAAAGGGAAAAAACAATGCGTGGTTTGAAAGTTGAAGATACTCCTATTGTTGAAGGTCATAGGCTTTATTATAATTTCATAAAGCCGCATGAGGGCTTGGATGGTAAAACTCCAAGTGAACAAGCAGGGATAATAATTGAAGGAAGTAACAAATGGGAGGCACTTATGAAAACATCGCTTTCATATCAGAGATACCATAAAGGATAATAAAATATTATTATTTTTTAATTAATTATTTTCCATCTAATTGAAAGATATAATGAAGTAATCCAAAACTTATTGCAAGACTATATATTATCATATAAGAATATGAATATAATGCAATATTTTTGCCGAGAGTCATTAATACACCTTGGTTTGTTAAAATAGCAGAGGCAATGAATAAGAATACAAAAAAGAGATATTCAAACCATTTTGCTTTGAAGGTAATATTTTTTCCAATCATATATAATCCAATGATAAATACTATGAAAAATGCCCATACGGAAACTACTAAAAACTTGAAATATGTATTTGAAGTAAATAAAATATAACTCCCAATTAAAAACATTATTAATAGGGTTAATAATAAAATTATTCTTGATATTTTTTTCATTATAGCCCCTACTCTTTTTAATCTTTATAGACTCATTGATAAATTGGATATAATTTATTAACTTTTTCAATTCAAACAATTAATCAATGCATCAATATATTACACCAACTTAAAATTCCCAACCTAGATTTCCCACACTCAGATTACACAGAACCATATCAGTACTTCCGAACGCAAAAATCTACCAAAGAAATCATCGGAAATAGACTTTTTCTCCTTAGAAGATGAACGTTGATTTCGTTTGGATTTTGGGTTTATCTTACGACTACGAGGTTTGTTTTTACCAAAGAACTGTTTTTTCTCAGGTTTTGATATATCTGTATTAAAAACCTGGCATGCACGAGAGAGTTCATGATAGTTAAGAATTCTCGATGGATCATGCTGCATCATTTCCTTTAATGCAAGTTTGTTTTTATCCTCAAGAAAATAAATTGATCTATTCTTGTATTGAGCACGTCTTATAGAAGGAAATATCTTCTGAAGAAAACGAAGGCGGTTACCATTTTTACCTGTATAGACATATCCATCTTGGATTAGTTGTTTAAGAATTTCAAGAGTTTTACCATGAATATATGGTTTAGAAATTTTCCTTGCCATCATCTTTAAGGGCAAAACGTTATATAAAAAAGTATTTGAAATGAAAGAAAATATAAAATAATATGGTTGAAGGTATTATAGAATACATTCTTGTTGTTATTGCTTCAGTTGGTGGTTCAGGATTAATAATAATTGGTGTCGCAAGATGGATAGGGGGAATTTGGGCGGATAGGATGCTTGAAACCGTTCGACATCAGCATCAACAAGAAATTGAGCAGGTGAGGCATGAATTAGCAATTTTACAATCATTTTCAGATCGTTATTTTGGTAAACAATTTGAATTATATAGCATCTTATGGCATTCCTTGTATGATTTAAAAAGTAAAGCAGATTCGTTATGGAGTCATGCAGATAAATCAACATTACTGCCTTTTGTTAATCAATTGAAAAAAACATCCGATGAAATTGAAAGAAGTTTTTTGTTTTTAGAAGATCACCATTATACCTCTTTAAAAAATTTGATTGATGAATTTACAAATTACGAAATTGGGAAAAAAAGGTTAATATCATTAAGAGAACGAGATAATATTAATAAAAATACCATTAACCATATTATAGACGATAATAGAATAAGGAAAAATAATTATAACGAGTTAATAAATCAAATAAAAATTGATTTAAAATATCAACTCAGAAGAAATACTAATTAAAACCAAACTGGAGGGAGTTATTTGGTAGATTTCGAAAACTTATTGAAAGAAGCAGGTAAAAGAAAACCTATTGACCCTATAGAACTATGGGAAACTCTTGACATGAAAACAGGTAAAGAATACATAAGACCTACACAAAGACCAATATTTGAAGAATGGCATAAGAACAGACGCAATCAGCGTGACAATATCATTAAATTACATACGGGTCATGGGAAAACAATTATTGGATTGGTAATACTTCAGTCATGCCTGAATGAGGGTAAAGGTCCAGCTTTATATATATGCCCAAATAACTATCTAGTCTCACAGACAATCCAACAGGCAAAAGATTTTGGAATCAATGCTGTCGAAGTGCCGCCCTCAGGAAAAACGCCTTCTGATTTTCTAAATTCAAAATCTATTCTTGTAATAAATTGTTGGAAATTGTTTAACGGTCGTTCAGTTTTTGGTGTGACTGGTCTGAGAAATGATCCTGTGGAAATTGGTGCATTAGTCATGGATGATGCACATAGTTGCCTTGAGATAATGCGTGAATCATTTTCAATAAGATGTCCAAGAAAAAATTCTGATGGGAAAGATAATGCACTCTGGAAAGGATTATTTAACTTGTTTTCAGATGCATTAAAGAAACAAGCTTCAGGAACATTTGATGATATATATCATGGAGAAGATTTCATCCTGATGGTTCCATTTTGGACATGGACAAATAAACTAGATGATGTTACGAAGATATTAAGCAAAGAAAAAGATGGTCAACTAAAATTTGAGTGGAATTTGATTAAAGATGTACTTGGAAATTGTAATTGTATATTCTCTGGAAATTCTTTCGAGATAACTCCTAGAATATTACCTATCGATCTTATTCCATCTTTTACATATGCAAAGAGAAGGTTTTTCTTATCTGCAACATTAACAGAAGATGCATTTTTAATAAAAGATCTAGATCTTGAACCAGAAAGTGTACGTAATCCATTAACCACAGAAATTGAAAAATATAGCGGTGAACGATTATTTATAATACCTAACCTGATACAAAGCGAAATTAAAAGGAAACAAACAATTAAATGGTTAAATAATTTAAGTAAAAAGAATTTAGAGTATGGTATCGTTTCAATAGTGCCATCTGACAACCATGCATTAGATTGGAAAAATGAAGGTTCAACTATTGCTCGGAAAAATGACATTTACAAAAAAATAGAAGAATTAAAGAATAAGGTAAGAAACAAAGAGGTAGATAATGTTCTAACTCTTGTTAATAGATATGATGGTATAGATCTTCCTGATGAATTTTGTAGAATATTATGTTTAGACTCATTGCCTCAGTACATGTCTTTGTATGAAAGATATTTTCAGAATGCTAGGAGGGATTCAAAAATTCGGCAACAGTTATTAGCTCAAAGAATAGAACAAGGTGTTGGGAGAGGAGTAAGAGGAAAAACGGATTGGTGTATAGTGGTTATAACAGGTAATAATTTAGTAAATTTTCTAGCATCTGATTTTAGATTGTCTCTTTTATCAAATGAAACACATGAACAAATTTTAATTGGTTCTGATTTAGCAGAAAAAATGAAAAATGAAGGGGCATCAATTGATGTAATAAATGGTTTGATGCAACAATGTATAAATAGAAATGAAGGATGGAAAGAATATTATCGCCAAAGAATGCAATCCATCACGATAAAAAGACCAAATGAAGATTATATCGAACAATATCTAATGGAAAAGGAAGCAGAGGACTATTTTTCTAAAGGTTTAATTCTCCAAGCAATTGAAAAGGTTCAGCAATTAATTGACAAATCAAAAGAAAAAAGTGATAAAGGATGGTATTTCCAATTAATGGCAACATATCAATACAATTATGATAAATCTGCATCAATGAGCACACAATTAAAAGCACATGCGGAAAATAATAGGTTATTATTACCTGAGACTGGAATAACATATACGAGATTGTCCAAGGGAAGTGAGCCAAAACATAGTAGAATTATTAAATGGATTAAAACCCACAGAAATTATAACGATGTAATTGCTGATGTACAATGCATATTCGATAAACTTTATTTTGGACATCCTTCTGATGCCTTTGAAGAAGGTATTGATGAATTAGGAAAAATTTTAGGATTCAATACTCAAAGACCAGAAAAGCAATATGGTGAAGGGCCAGATAATTTATGGAGCGATGGTAGTTTTTATTTAATTATTGAATGTAAAAATTATGTAAAAAAGGATCGAGAAAAAATTTACAAAGATGAAACTGGGCAAATGTCAAATAGCATTGGTTGGTTTAAGAGAAATTATCCTCAAACAAAAGCACAACCAATAATAATACATCCTGCGAATATCTATGGGAAAGGAGCGTATATTAATTCGGAAGAAGAAGCAAGAGTACTTGTCCAAGAAAAATTAGAGGAATTAAAAAATAATATACTTGAT
Organism: uncultured Thermoplasmatales archaeon; assembly: GCA_964628575.1. Lineage (GTDB taxonomy): Archaea > Thermoplasmatota > E2 > DHVEG-1 > DHVEG-1 > CAZVNH01. The sequence continues at coordinate 4,610 of CAZVNH010000127.1, forward strand.
TTTTTTAGAAGCATACAAAAAACTTCTTTTGAAATGTTAGATGAACAAAAAATCAATCAAGAAATTGAAAATGCAAAATTATCTAATCAGAATATCTTTAATTATTATTGTTCAAAAATAAAACGATGATGAATGGGGTGCTCTAAGATATTACTAATATCTATAATCGATTTTTGATGACATGCCCGTTAGTACGTTATCAAATCTTTTTAGTTTATATCTTCTTTTTCTTGTATCCTTATTATCTAATTCTATTTCTATCCAACCAGCTTTATTAAGTTCAGAAATAATCACGCTCATTCTTTCTTTTGGTATTTTTAATTTTTCAACTGCATCACTGAATAAAAATTTTTTTTCACCAAAAGAAATCCATAGATCAGCATAGACCTTCATAACCCATTTAGGCAAAGGTTCAACATTTCCCATTTGCTAATCTAAAAAGTAAATAGATATTAATAGTTTTCTATTAAATTTTTTGTTGTATTCTCTGTTTTAAACGTATTGGTGTTGTGTTAATAGTTTTATTTCGTAATCCGTGTATAACTTCATTATAAATAGGGCGGATTCCACTTGGATCTTTTAATGTAAAAATAAGTACAAAAGGTATAGGCTCATTTATTTCTACTTCATCTCTTAATAATAACTCTACTTTGAATCGCCATTTACTGTTATCAATTCCTTTTATTTTTCGATAATATTTTTTAATTGGTTTCCAGTGGAATGTATGTTCTATAAGATCAGATTCAAATATTTCCTTAGCTTCTGATGTTGATATAACTTCATAAATCTCTCTTGACCATTTTTCGTTACCTTCTTTATCTTTTTTCATTCTTTGAAGGTTTGCTGTTAATTTTGCCCTTATATATTCTATACCATAATTTTCATCTAAAGGTACTTTTGCTGCCAATGTCATTTTTATCTCGCCAAAACATTTGCCATCATCTGTTATTAATGATTCAGGCCAATGAAAAGGACATTCTAAATGAAAACCGTGGCTTATTTCTTTTTCAAAAATTAGAGTTATTTCATGTTTATTACATCCAATCATTTTATTAATTGTTGAAGGTAAACCATAACCAATATAATTTATTGCAGATTTACTTATTTTCTTTTTAAATGGGTTTATACTATGATGGATTTCTAAAGCTTTTAGTATGTTTGTTGAAGGATTGTCTATCGTATTTTCCAATAGACATAAATTTCTTGCAACCAACGGACTTGAATAACTTGTACCAACGTCTTCAACTAAAGTACCAAATTCATCAAAAGAAATAATGCCTTGTTTAGAAAAATCTGCTTCTCCATCAATTATTGAAATGTTTCCGCTATAGTGAACTAAATCTGGTTTAATCGTGTGGGCGGGCCCTGGACCTATACATGAGTAGCTTGCAGGTTCATTTTTCTTTACCATGCTATCTGCCCTATCCTTATAGGCGATGGCTCCAACTGAAATAGATCGAACTGAGTCGGCTGGAACTTGTAGTTTTTCTGCAATGTCTTTTTGTGAAGGTGGCCATGATCTCTGTTTGTCAATTTTTTCATTATTTCCAGAGGGCAATACAATAATAATATCATATTTTTCTTGAATTTTATCTAAAAAGATTCCTAATGAACTGACTTTATCGTCTTCGCTGGTTTTGTTTTTAAAACCTATCGACATATTGAATATTTTTGTATTATATTTTTTAATAATTTCAGGTATTGCCTCTTCTAATCGAATTATCAATCTATCTTCAGTGAGTGGTGTATCTGATTTATCTTTTGGTAGAACTTGTATGTCGATAACTTCTATGCATTCATTTTCTGGGCAAATCTCTGGATCTATATGATGACCAAATGCTGCTAAACAGGCTACCATAGTACCATGATTGCAATCTGAGTCACTCTTGGGTACAAATGGTATTTTTTCTTTTATGAAGTTTTTAATATACTGATTGTTCTCTGAAATTCCTGAATCGATTATTCCAATGCTTGGATAACTTTTATTTGGGTTGTATGGCGGTATCTCTGGAGGCTTAGCAGATATTTCAAAAACCCTTTTAACAATCTGATAAGATGGAAAGAATGATAGCTGTTTAATTGCAGGATGGTCTAATAAATCATTTACTCTATTAAAATCTTTTACAAATGCAATCCATGTTTTCAAATCAATATGTTTTGTAAGAGGTTTAATTTCTATATCTTTATTACTACAGTAATTAACTAAATTATTTTCAATTACGCTATTTATTTCCTTATCTTTGTGATCAACAAGAGTTAATTTTAAAACCCATTCTCCATCTCTTTTTGCTTTTTCTTTAAGTGTTATTAAACTAAGACCAATGAGCCGATCATTTTTGTCATATTTTGAAAATGATTGCAAACTTGATAATATTTTCAACTCTTTTTTTGAAGATGACTCATTAATTTTTTCTTTTAATTTTTCAGCTCCACGTTCAGTAGAACTTAAAAGTAATTCTCCAAAATTTCTAACACCAATAATAGGACATGTATCTTTATCTAAAACTGACTTTGGTCTATGGCTTTTTGATAAAGCTTCTTTATGAATTTGTGCCTTTATTAAACAAGGAATATGAAATTTTTTGTAATTTTTACTGATAAAAATTTTAGCTTCGTTTACTTCATTTACTAACTTAGTTCTATGTTCAATAAGTTTATTTTCAGGTAAAAATGATTTTACTTCTGAAGAACCACCAGTTGAATTTTTTTTTGAAAAATCTCGACTTGGATCTATTATCCTAACAGGTAACAATTCTTTTTTAGGCATTATCTTCAACCTCCTTTAATTGTCTATGTAGAGTCGATTTTGGAATCCCTGTAAGTTCTTCAAGTGTTCTTAAATCGATATTTGATTCTATTCTTAAGCTTTTAGCAATAAGTATGTCATTTGTTTCATAATCGTTATTATATGGTATTTTA
>CAZVNH010000128.1:0-431 GCA_964628575.1 uncultured Thermoplasmatales archaeon
CCTATATAGTAGTAAAAATGTGTTTCAATATATCCACCAAGCCCTTGAAGGGTATACTCTCCTTGATAACCAAATCCAAGACCTGAGTTGCCAATTGTTGCTATTGCACCACCAAATGGCTTACTAACAAGTCTCCAGCTGAAACATTCAGGTATCCAAGTCATTATACCATAGGGACTAGAGTTATTTGTTAGATAATACAAAAGACCATATTCTTTAATATCTCTAAGCATGTTTAAAAGTGTAACATTAATCTGAGAATTATGACATCCTCCAATAACCATTACTGGAAGTCTATAACCATTTATTAATTTATGAAAAATAAAAACATGTAATGCATCTATCCATCCTTTTGTATTAGCAGGGTGAGTTGACCAAACACTAGGGTTTCCATGACCAGCCATATGAACAAAGGTTTCTCCAATATTTAA
>CAZVNH010000128.1:441-7517 GCA_964628575.1 uncultured Thermoplasmatales archaeon
TTTAAAGCCTTAATCATCTCCTTATCACTTAAAGTATTATCAGATGCAAAAAGACTAGTAATTTCATATCCAAGATTTTCCATATAACCTGCTGATGTACTAGTTTCAAGTTCACCTTCATAAACATCATCATATTCTATAGGAGCAGGACTTGTATCTCCACCAGCTATAACCATTCGTTTAGACCAAAAAGGAAGATGATAACTACTTTCATATTTGATAATTTTATCTACAACTGTTTGAACTTCAATTTTATTCCTACAAGCAAGACGACCAACATATACATCAGGATCACAATCTAAAATATCCTGAGGTTCTCCCCATCCAACCCACTCCGCAAATGTATTATTTCCATTTGAATCCCAATCATCAAATTCAATACTTTCACTTGTTTCATTATATTTGTAAATATCTGCATAATATAGATCACTAACTGTTCCAGGCTCATAATGAGGATAAAAATAATCATCATTTCTAGTGTTTCTAACAGGGACATACCACTGTCGCAATTGTCCTATTTGCCCACCAACAAGAAGTACATATTTTATGTCATATTTTTCTTTAGCATCTTTTATAAAATATTTAACTTGTTCAGCTTGATCTCTACCTTGATATTCTCTATATATCTGCTCAGTTGTCTTAATAAAGGTATTAATACCTATTAAATTTTTATGAATAGAAAGTTTTAGAAGTTTTAATTTAAAACACCTTGGAGCAATTATTACCATATCATATTTTTTATCAGCTTTCGGAATGACATTATTTTCTTCATATAAAATGTTAATCTCAGCATCTTTTGTGTATTCAATTATATCATCTGCTGGTCTATATCTAATTGGATAAAAATTAATGATAACCTTAATACCATTAATCCCGCATGTTATTCTATAATTAAAAGTCTTTTTAGGATATAATTCTGAGCTTAAATAAACATTCTTATCCATTATTTGTGTCAGAGTATCGTTTTCAGTATCAACTTCTCCAATTATCATTGGAGCAGGAGCAGGTATTAATTTTTGATCTAAATCTTGAATGATTATATCTTTTGTGGTAACATCAACCTTTTTAATTTTTGTACCAATTGGATAAGTATATGTTTTTGTTATAACAGGTATCATTGGTTTTCCTTCTTCCATGAGAAAACTTTCTGATTCTTCGATGTTAATAATAGTATAACCATTTTTAGACTCAATAGTTAAATCAGAACAAGACAATTCGTTATTTGTTGATTGTATTATACTTTTTTCATCTATATTTTTTTGTAATGCTAATACATTAAAACCTGTGAAAATAAGTATAAAAAATATAATTATTGGTAATATTTTTATTTTCATATGAAATATTATCCCCCATTATAATGATATTATTTAATTAAAGTGTTAATATATTATTTAAAGTTTTGTATACAACAAGTATCAAGACTTAAAAAATAAAAAAAATAGTTAAAGAAAATAAAAAAAGAGAGGGTTTGTTTTTGTTGTTGTACAATTTCTTTATCAGATTACTTGTAATGATAGTAGTTTTTGTAACAGTGGAAACTGATTTATGATTTGTTTAAGTAACTGTAGTCCAAGTATAGTTCGAGATCGTGTTAGACTAAATTTAAATTCTGACCATTCGCTTTCAGCACCATTTGTATCCTTTGCTTTTGCTCTAATTGTATATGCTCGTTCCTCTGTGTATGTATGTTTAATGGTTACTGTTGTGTCTGAATCAACAAAGTTAGTCCAATCACTATTTGATCCATCGCCCCATTCTACATAATATGCTACTTGATCACCATTTGTATCTTTTGAAGTAAAATAGAAATCATATTCAGTATTTACATTTCCATGAGAAGGTCCTTGTATAACAGGTTTTGTAGGACCATATTCTAATGTAAACTGTATCATGTCTTCAGCATAGTTACTAGCTTTATCTTCTGTTAACATCATTATAGTATAAGTTCCACCTTGATTTATTGTGAAAGGACCGGTATAGTCAGTCCAGGTACCATAAAGATTTTTATATTTTACAACTTCAATACCAGAGTCAGCATCGTTTGTATTTATCGTAACTTTTACTGGAGTAATATATACACCATTGTGTAAATCACCAGATAAATCGCAGCTTATCATTGGATTTATTTCATCGATTTTTGCATAAGCAGTTTTGGTTTGTTCAACGTTTCCAAATTTGTCCTTTGCATAAAATTCAATTGTATGAACTCCATGATTTCTAACCATGAAATCAACTGAATATTCAAGTTCTCCTCCACAGTATTTCTCAATCCAATCACCGTTATCAACTCTATAATTAAGTTTTGAAACACCACTCCAGTCTGTTGCAACTATTTGTACATCCACATCATCATCAAACCATTGATCTTCGTCTTGATCTATACCACCAATCTTCGCAAATGTCTCAGGCGGTTTTGTTTTATCAATATTTATTGGAATATTTATAGTATTTTTCGCTCCTTCATTATCTGTAACTGTTAATTTAGCAGTATGTTGTCCATTTTGATCAGGATAGGTGTATTCACCATATGGTTCAGTTGAATCAATAGTTCCATCACCATTAAAATCCCAAGCATATGCAGTAATTGTTCCATCTACATCATATGAAAATCTACCCTCAAATGAAACAATATTATCTTTTCCACCATAATAAGAAGGTTTTGATACAGCAACCGGTGGCCATATTTCTTTAACAGATACTGTTTTTGTAAGTTCACTGTTTAATCCTGAGGATGCCCAGATTTTTAAATTTACTTTATAATCTCCTTCTTCAAAATATGTCCATTCAGGATTTTTTTCAGTTGAGTCAACTATCCCATCTTCATCAAAATCCCAATTCCAAAGAACTACTGGTCCTTTTGATTGATCATGGAATTGTATTTCATCACCAAGTTTTGGATATCCCGGGTCGGATTCCCAACCAGCATAAACATGATAAATTGGATAAGTTGGATCTATCGGTTCTTCAGCTTCTGGCCATTCAGGTGCAGTAACCCATGTCACATCCCTGTCACCAAGCATAAGACAACCATATGCAACATTTAAAAATCCTCCATAACCAAAACCTGTTCCCCAACTGTTTTTTAATATCCAATAACCACCATTGTGAACTGATGCATCATCCACCCATCCACATAATACCTGTGCATGATTTGTCCATGAGCCAGTCTCAGTTCCTTCGTATACGTCAGTCGGACTATGATGACTCCAGCCAAAACTTTGCCAACCACTTGATGCATATATATCTACTATAATTGGTCCATATGTATAAACCCAGCTTTTTAGTAAATTCCAGTCACTTTGACTTGAAGGAGTAATCTGTGTAACACCAAAATCTAAAACCTGGAATAGCATGTTATCTTCCTCAGGAGGCACGGTATAATAATCCCAGTTATCGCATTTATCATCACATGGAATCCAATCAACAGCCTCATAAGTTAAACAGGATTCTCTTGGACATCCATTTATTCCATTACCAGCTGACCCTGCTGAATCTGATTTAATATACTCAATAGCTTCAGACATCCATCCACCACTACAGCTCCCAGCAGAACTCAAACAAGATAGAATATATTGCTCTGATAGATCAACATCAAAATCAGGATCACCTTTTGCAATATTTATTGCTGCTTCTAATCCTCCAAGAGCACCAAAAGCCCAACAACTACCACAGCTTTCTTGATCCTTTGCAGATGTTGTCCAATCTCCTCCAAAACTCTTCCAACTAAAAGAACCTGGAAGATCATCTGCTGCAACGGTTGGCTGTGGATTTTTTATCATTTTATCAATTTGTTCTTGTGTTTTAAGTGGTAAATAAGGTAATGCAGTATATTTTCCTTCTTTTAGATTAAAATCACAAGAACTGTCTCCATTATTTGTATATGTTGTTTGCTGATCAAATTCACAATTCTTTTCATTATTTTCTATATTTTTACCTGTTGTAATCACTGAAATACTACCTGCTAAAAATACTAATATTATCAATACAGATATTATTTTTCTCATTTTTATATTCACCTCCATACATAACCAAAAATTAACAATGGTTAATATTAGCATCAAATAGGGTAACTTAAATCTTTCGCTTATAAACTATATATAAACTTCAGAATTATATTTTAATCTTAGATATTACATATTAAAATATTAAATATTTAATATAAGTTTATTTAATATCTGTTTACTTAAATAGGAAAACAAATAAATTTTTGTTAAGTAAAATTCAAAATTCTTACTATTATGCATCGATTTAAACCTTGGAACTTGTATTGGTAATGGATCTGACCATTCACTTTGTTTTCCATATTCATCCTCAGCTCTTACCTTAATTTGATAGTTACCTTTTTCATCCCATCTATGTGAAGCCGATGCTACTGCTTCAGAATCAACAAAATCTGTGGTTGATGTTTCATCATCTCCCCAGTCAAATATAAATTTTACACGATGTCCATCTGGATCAAGTGTTGACACTGTGTAAGTATTTGTAACATCTACACAGGGTCGTGACGGTCCATTTGGCGGATTTGGTTTATTTGGTACCTCATTAGTTATTGTTATACTAATTGTTCCAGACCAATCACTTGTTGCACCATATTCATCTTTTGCTTTTACTTTAAGTTCAAATATTCCATCTTTTTCCCAGATAAGATTTTCATTTATTGTTTCACCAGAATCATAGAGATTACTCCAATAATCAACAGTATTATCACCATAAAGATCAAAACCGTATTTTATCTTATCATCTTCAGAGTCTGTTGCAGATGTTGTAAAAATATAGGAGTATCCAACTATTCCTTCGGTTGTATCCCCTATTGGTGTCAATGGTATAGTTGGTGGATCATCAGGTGTCATTGATACAGATAAAATGTCTGACCAACCACTCTCACCTCCTTGTTCATCACGAGTCTTTGCTTTTATCTCAAAGTTTCCACCAGTATATGGAAAATTATGGGATACACATGCTTCAATACCTGAACTGACAAAATCAGTCCATTTTATATCTGAACCATCTCCAAAGTCAAAACCATATTGAACATTTTGACCTTCAGGATCAATTCCTCCTTCTGTACAATAGCTATATTCTGGTCCTGCTCGACCTGTTGTAGGACCTGATGGTTTATCTGGTGCACTTGGTGGTTCATTTGGTGGTATATAGTTTGTATCTGTTAATTCCATGGAAAATGTGTCAATGAGATAATAAAAGTCTTCATCTTCTGTTTCCCATATCCATAATTTAATATCTTTATAATCTGCTTTTACAAAAGTACCTGCTTGTTTTGAATACCAATAATCATTTTTCGATCCTGCTTGTCCTGATACCTTCAAAGACTCAAATCCATTTATAGTTTCCTCAGATATGCAGGAAAAATCATTTTCTTTTGTATAAAACCAAACAAGCTGATCTTGAACATCTATTAACCCAGCTACATTTACATCTGCTTCAGCTGTGTAATAGGTTAATGGTACAATCCAACTATTTCCTATATCCAATGGAAAATCAATATTTGTATAATATGGATTAAACATACCATCCATATCAATAGTAAAATGGATATCAATTAGTTTGTCGATATAACCATCAAGACTTATTTGATTTTCAACCATTCCAAGATCAGTTTTATTGATAAGCGCACTACCAGTTATTTTTGTATTTATCAGATTCCCGCTGATAGTTATTACATCAAGATTAATACTTAATGATCCTGTAATTTTTCCATTTGGTACATTTATGTTTAATTTGTATTTTTCATTTAGTACTTCAACTACTTCATATTTCATATCTTGAATTGATAAGTCAAAAGATATATCTGTTCCATAATCACCTTTGATATATGCATCATATTTCCAGTAATCCCCAACTTCATATACAGGTGAATTTATTTCATCTGAATAATTAGATAGATTACTTTCCTTTAATTTCGAAGCACTTGTAGATAGACCACTCATCATTAGCATTGATATTACAAAAATACATATCGATTTTATTTTCATTTTAAACCACATCATTCCCTTTAATTTCTTATTTTTATTTTTGTTTATATATATAATTTTGTATTATGTTTAATGTGTTTTAAGTTAATTAATCAGTAAATTCAATATAAAGAAATAGAAGAGAAATGATTATTATGTCGCAATGTATAATACTCTGGCAAATGATTCCTCTATAATTTCATCTTCATCATTATAAATAGTTGTTGATATCTTGTAAAATCCAGTTGGTATGTCAAAGACTGCATTACAGCCATCATTAAGATTTGTATCCCATATTGTAGTAGTTTTTCTTGATAAAATTTTAGTTGTATCAATTTTTATACAATCTGCATTTTCTGGTGTGGGAACATTATATTCTAGGTTTTCACCTGTAGATATTCCAAGATTAAATGGTTTTAACCAAGTGATTGGATTATCAATTGTTCTTACTTTTCTTCCTCCACCCCAGTCTTCAATGTATATCCATATCTGATGTATCCACATCTGTCCAGATTGATCATAAACTTGGGCTCTTAGCATAACATTTGTTCCACTTGCGAGTGTACCAATATTTCTTGCTCTGACCTTAGGTCCAACTGTACAGTACCATTCATATGGAGCTTCAAAATCTTCAAAAGGTAGATTTGGTCTCTCACCAAATGGCTCGATGTCAAACTCTACTTTTTCAATAGCTGCATTATCTGTTGCATAAGCTCTAACCCAGAATCCTTCACCTTGAACGATCTGTTGTTCATTAGCAGGTTCAGTTATCTCAACATATGGTGGTTCAGCATCTATTTTTATTGATAATTTATTTTCTGGTTTATTCTTATTTTCAACATTTCCAGATTTATCCTCAGACCAAAAGTTTACCTCCCACTGTCCTAACCAGTCTGACTGCTGAGAAACAACAAGATGTATACCAGTAGCATCGTTATATATCTGTGGTGATCCAGAATTTAGAGTGTAATATGTTTCATCAACACCACTACCTGTATCTGATGGGTAGTCTTCTGCATGCAACCAAATTGTTACTCCTTCTTCTATATACCATTCATTTTCACCTTTTTGACCATCAATATAGTTAAGACTGGTTCTTGGTGGTTC
>CAZVNH010000129.1:0-7480 GCA_964628575.1 uncultured Thermoplasmatales archaeon
AACCTGGTCTATCCAAATAATAAAAATACAAACCATGGAAAGCAATCTATACTTACAATTACACACTATTGTGTAATAAGGAAATAATTTACAGCAATATATATTTCAAGATGAATGTAAAAATCAGATTTTTTCTTTTTGATTCTTCTATCTTTTTTCTTAAGTCTTAATATGATAATATGTAAAGAAATCAAAATGCCAATAAAAAAAATATGGACTGGTCGGGATTTTACCCAGGTCAAGGTTTGATAAAAATGTATTTTATGAGTATCTAAATATAAAAGCTTTATCAGGATTAACTATTAATCATCTATACGAAATAAAAAAGATTTCTAAAACACTATCTAGAGTCTTTAAAATTTAAGATAGAAAGCCTAAGAGTTTACAGTACTTTGCCTATCTTAAAGACAATAATAATATTTCTACTTATAGGGAGACTGTGTATCAATATATCATTCTTATTGTTTTTTCTGATCGTTTTCTTGGATGAAAAATATAGTTCACTTTGAGTTCATTTATTTTTGAGCTTTCATTTTTTATTCTATATACTCCAATTTCTTTTATTTCTATCTTATTTATCATATTTTTCATTTCTCCTCATCGGTTTTTTATATACTTACACATTAGTTATTAAATAAAAAAGTAGACTATATTTATATACATATTTGTTATTATTATAACTGAAAAAACTAATATAATCTATATTTATAGATAATAAATTTATAATAAGAAATAAAAGAAGAAATCATTCGGTTGAATAATAGCCGTTTAAACGTTTTTCTATTGCAACTATACTATTATCTTTGGAATCTAAAAGCAAGAGTTACAAGAAGAAATTAAGTAAAAAAATGTACTGGTCAGGGTCAATATTCCTAATAAATATATTTTCAAGTAATATATTCCTAAATATCATAATAATAAAAATTGAGATAGTTGTCTTTTTATTACATATGTTATTACTACACAAAAATTATAAATATTAATAATCATAAAGTATAACACATAAAAGGTGGTGAGTGGAAAATGAAAAATGAAATATCAATTATAACAATATTATTTATTTTGTTATTTAACTTGTCAGTAAGTGCAAATACAATATCAGATGAGGACAATATTTCCGATTGGACTATAATAATTTATTTGGCAGGAGATAATAATTTAGATGGCATGTTAAATGATTTATTTAATGACATATTATCTGTTGGAAGTAATGAAGATATTAAAATTGTTGTTCAAAAGGATGGTAGCAGAATAGGTGATACCAGGCGTTATTTTATAGACAGTGAAGGTTCCAAAATTCTGATAGATTCTTTTAATAAAAAAGGCGGAGAGTTAAATATGGGAAATCCAAATAATCTCGTAGATTTTTCTAATTGGGCTGTTGAAAATTATCCATCAGAAAAATATTATTTAATTCTGTCTGATCATGGTAGTGGATGGTTAGGAATTTGTAAAGATGAATCAAGTAATAAAGATTGGATTACGGTAAATGAGCTAAAAAATGCTTTAGGATCAATATGTACAAAATTGGGAAAAAAGCTAGATCTATTATTATTTAATGCTTGTTTGATGAATTCAGTTGAAGTATATTCTAGTATTAGTGATTTTGTGGAATATGTTGTTGGATCACAAGATGAACAATATACGAATGCTTATCGTTATTCCGGCTTTTTAAATGCTTTGAAACAGAATCCAGAATGGAGTTCAAAAAGAACTGCCCAAGAAACAGCTGAGAGTTTGTTTAATATTGGTATAGGAAATGATATCTCAATAATAGATCAAAACAATATCAAAGATTTATGTAATAAGATTGATTTATTTGCAAAAGAATTAAGATCTGAATTGCCTAATAAGGCTAGAATTATAAGAGCCGCAGGTCAATTTGTACCTTCCTATTTTTATTACTTAGATGAATATGATATTAGTAATAAGGACCTGTATATTTATTCAAAAAATATCGCAGAGAATCCATTATTAAAACAAGAAACCAGGAAGGCTGCTCTTTCTGTAATGCAAGCAATTGATAATAGTATTGTAGAAACCCATCAATTATATGATGATGCCAATGGTTTAAGTATATTATTTAACAGCGGTAGAGATTATGAATTTAAAGAAATTCCAACAAAATATTCATTACTTGACTTTGCAGAACAAACAGAATGGGATGGATTTATTTCTGATTTAATTGACTCATATGCAAATTTATCCATACTTGATACTTTAACAGAAACCACGGAAGAAACTAATACAAATATTGAGGCTACAACTACAGATACTACTACAACTGTTACCAATAATGAAGAGAATACCAATCCTGAGAATACCGCTCCACTTCCACCCGAGAACAATGCCCCTCCTGAGAATAATGATCCACCTGAGGATGATGGTGGTGAAGAATCTGAATCAGATCCACCGGCAGACCCGATATTGATTGTATCTGTTACTCCTACATCTGCTACTGTAGAAGAGGGTGAAACAGTAGAGTTTATTGTTGAAACCAGTGGTGGAAGCGGTAATAATTACTATCTTTTCTATGGTGGTGATAATGGTTCAGCATCAGGTAATATGGGGGAATCAGAAGTTATTTCTTATACATATAGTGAATCTGGTACGTTTGAACCTGATGTTGAGGTTCATGATTTAGATAACAATCGTTACGATTCCAGCTATGATTTTGCGGTGATAGCGGTAGTAGCAGAAAATAACCAGAATGGCCCAGTATAAAAGCAGTCTGTACATATTTGGATTTTAAATATTTAATAATCCAAATTATTCTTTATTTTATACTTTTTATCTACTTTTAACTTGCTTTTCTTTTTCTTATAGTTTTTTCTTTATCCTATTTTGAATCTTTTCACTATTCAGTTCTCTAATTCATCATTTGTGCTCCATATAGCTGATTTAGAATAAAATTCTTCCAGAAAATGATTCTTCCACTTTTTAGTAGGAATAATAATAAATAATTAAAATAAAGATAATGAATGCAATAAGAAAATAGGTTCAATTTGTTTTATTTCTATTTTATTTTGGTGTTTTTGCTTTTTCTTATATAAATTATGTTAAAAAATCTTCCAATGCTTTTTCTATTATTTGAGTTCTATTCCGTTAATTAACATTTTCTATTTGATTTCTATGGGTAATAACTTTTCGAAAAGAAGAGTGGACTGGTCGGGATTTGAACCCGAGGCCTCCTCCATGCCAAGGAGGCGATCTTCCGAGCTGATCTACCAGCCCTTATTAGAATGGAGAAATCCGTAACTAATCAATGCAAATAAAATTTTTGTATAAAAACATATTATCATTTTAATAAGATGAAACAAAAAGAACTTGAAATAATTCTCCAAAAGGTACCTAACTATGAAAGACCAAATCCATATATTGAACAATATATGACACCAGCAAATATTGCAGCAGATATAATATTTACAGCTTGTCAATATGGTGATATTCAAGATAAAAAAGTTGTAGATTTAGGATGTGGAACAGGTATTTTTTCCTTTGGTGCAAAAATTGTAAATGCAAAAGAAGTAATCGGCGTTGATATCGATGAAGAAGCAATTAAAATTGCAAAAGATTATGCAGAAAAAAATTATGAAAATATTCAATTTATTACAAAAGATGTAAAAGATATAGATATCAAATGTGATACTGTTATTATGAATCCACCCTTCGGTGCACAAAAAAGTAATCGATGGGCAGATAGAAGATTTATTGAAAAAGGATTTGAAATAGCAAAGGTAATTTATACCTTGCATCTAACTAAAACAATAGATTTTATTGAAAAAATGATTTCATCTCTTGGCGGTGAGATAAATCTATATAAAAAATATGATTTTTCAATAAAACATTCCTATTCATTTCATAATAAAAGAATAGCAAATTTTGATATTTCATTGCTTAGAATACTAACAAAAAGGTAATTAAAGGGTTTTTTCATCTGGTTTTAATCTTAAACTAAGAAAAAGTATATCTATTATACTAATATCAGCCGAAAGTATAATAATATATTATTATATCTGCCTTTGACCTAATAACAGATAAAAATATGGATAAGTGATGTTAATTGGCACGAACTAAAACCAAGAAATTCAGAGGATCTATGACCCATGGCCGGGGTAAGAAAGCTGGGCGTGGAGCAGGATTGCGTGGTGGTAAAGGAAACGCTGGTTTACTTAAACATAGATATATGTATATGACTAAAAACATGCCAGATCATTTTGGTAGACACGGTTTTAAAAGACCACAGAGCATTATTAGAAGAGATAAAATTATTAATATTAGTGAGCTTGAGGTGAGATACCCTGATAAAAAAGTAATTAACTTAACAGATGAGGGAATTGATAAGTTACTTGGCGGAGGGAAGATATCAACAAAAATTAAGGTTACAGTTAATTCTGCATCAGAAAAAGCAATTGAGAAAATAAAGGAGCAAGGCGGTGAAGTAATTCTTCCAGAGCCTGAGTTTGTAGAACAAAAAGAAGAAGTTGAAGAAGAAACAATTAACGCTGAAAAAGAAATCGATGAAAAAACAGCTAGTGATAAAAACAAAGAATAATTATTGGGTTTGGATTTATGGCAGAGGAAAAGAAGAGTCGGCTTTATGCTTTTAAACCTTTAATTGAACGTTGGCCTGCAGTTACAAAGCCTGAAGGTCATGTTAATTTTAGGACAAAGATTCTCTGGACTCTTTTCTGTTTAATTCTCTATTTTATTCTTACAAATGTACTTATTTATGGTCTTAAGGGTGACATAATAGATCTATTTGCAAATTATCGATTTATTATGGCTGGTGCATCAGGAAGTATTATGCATCTAGGAATAGGGCCAATAGTTACTGCATCTATTATTCTACAATTGTTTGTTGGTGCAAAAATTATAAAGCTTGATCTTCAAAAGAAAGAAGACAAAGCTATTTACCAAGGTTTTCAAAAAATCCTTGTAATAGTAATGATTTTTGTTGAAGCCATTCCTCAGATATTTGGATATCTTCAACCTAATGATGCCCTTGTAGCAGGTGTTGGTGGTGGCTGGGCAAATATAATAATAATTATACAACTTGTAATAGGTGCATTACTTGTGTTTTTCATGGATGAACTTATATCTAAATGGGGCATTGGTTCAGGTATTTCATTATTTATTGCAGCTGGTGTTTCACAGGCATTATTCACTGGATTATTTAGCTGGATTCCTGTTGGTGGTGGTGAGATGACTCTCAGTAATCCTCCTGCAGGCTCTATACCTGGTACTGCATACATGGCTGTAAATATGAAACTTGATGATATGGTTTCTTGGGGTTATCAGCGGATTTTTATTGGTGATTCGACGTATCAAAATGCTATTGTACCACTGCTAGGTACTATATTTATTTTCTTGATTGTTGTATATGCAGAGTCTAGTCGTATCGAGCTTCCGCTTGCTCATGGAAAGGTGCGTGGTGCTCGTGGAAGATATCCAATTCGATTGATTTATGCATCTAATATTCCTGTAATTCTAATGGCAGCTCTTCTTGCAAATATAAACATGTTTGCAATGCTTCTCTATAAATCAAGTCTACCATTACTAGGTCATCAATGGTGGATAGGAATCTATGATACTACTATTAGTACGCAGCCTTTAGGAGGCGGTGCATGGTATCTTTCAAATCCTGGAGGAGTGAACAGTTGGTTGATACCAATTATGGCAGGTGGTGATGTATCTCATGGATCCCTGCAATATGCCCTCAAAATTATAATTTATCTATCTATTTTAATAATAGGATCAATATTATTTGCTAAGTTTTGGATAGAAACAACTGATATGGGACCATCTGCTGTCGCACGACAAATACAAAGCAGTGGCATGCAGATACCTGGTTTCCGGCGTGATCCAAGAGTGTTACGTAAGGTTTTAGAAAGATATATACCGGTTGTGACTGTGATTGGTGGTGCAGCTGTGGGAGCTCTTGCAGGTTTCGCAGATGCTATAGGAACTGTTGGAAATGCGAGTGGAACAGGAGTATTACTAACTGTTGGTATCATGATTAGAATGTATGAGGATATCGCAAAAGAGCAAGCAATGGAGATGCATCCAGTTCTACGTGGATTCTTTGGAAATGAATAAAATAAAGTAATATTTTGGTGAGAATATTATGACTGTTATAGTTGTAACAGGAATACCTGGTGTTGGTAAAACAACTGTTATGAAAAAAGCAGCTGAAGGGATGGATATTAAGTTTGTTACTTTTGGAACAGTTATGTCAGAAATAGCAATAGAAACAGGTCTAGTTAAAGACAGAGATGAAATGAGAAAACTATCACTTGACCAACAAAAAGAATTGCAAATAAAAAGCGCAGAAAAAGTAGCAAGTATGGGAAATGTAATTCTTGATACACACTGTACAGTAAAAACACCAAAAGGATATATGCCTGGTCTACCTGAATGGGTTATCAAAAAACTAATGCCAACTGCAATTGTTGTAGTAGAAGCTGATCCTGAAGAAATATATAACCGTCGTGCAAATGACCCAACAAGAAACCGTGATCCTGATACAAAAGACCAAATCCATGAACATCAAATGATTAATCGTGCAGCTGCAATGGCATATGCAGCATTATCTGGTTCAACTGTCAAAATAGTTTTTAACCATAATAATGCAATAGATGCTGCAGTAAAACAAGCAGCACCTGTATTAAAATAAGATAAATATATGTGATAAACATGAGAAAAATAGATAATAAAGGTCAAGGTAGCATGCTATTGATGCTTCTTATTTTCATGATGTTAATATTTTTCATTATGCCAATTCTTGGTCCACCACTTGCAGTAGCTTTTGGAGGTGTAGCAGAACCAGTTATTGGTTTTGGAGGTAAATACCCTGTTCTTACAATATTTTTCTCAGGTCTTATCGTAGTATTTCTATCATCACTATTAACTAACTTTTTTACAGATTGGAAAAAAATGGGTCAATCACAGGAAGCTACAAAAGCCTTTCAGAAAGAGATTCAAAAAGCTAGAAAAGAAGGAAATACTAATAGAGTTACAAAACTTATGAAAATGCAACCAGAAATATTTAAAAAACAGCAGGAAGCATCTGGTGGAATGATGAAACCAATGCTTTTTTTGATTATATTCATTTATCCAATTTTCATATGGCTTCGTGCATTTTTAACAGATATTCCTCACTATTATTTTACGCTTCCATGGGCTAATGATGTCCCGCTTATATCTCATGAGAAATTTATAATGCAAGCTTGGCTTTGGATGTATCTGATTTTTTCAATGATTGTTGGAACAATGATTCGAAATGGTTTAAAATATATAAGCTGGTCTGATCAGTGGAATAACTTTAAAAAAAGATTCCTTCCATTTATGGTTAAAGATTAAAAACTTTTAGAATTATGGTTGTAATAACAGTAAGCGGAACACCAGGTAGCGGTAAATCAACTGTTGCAAGGCTTTTACAGGAGAAACTTGGAATTGATTATGTTTATTCAGGTATGCT
>CAZVNH010000130.1:0-7460 GCA_964628575.1 uncultured Thermoplasmatales archaeon
CCATATATATGGTCCACCAAATGAATAATCATCCCAAGCAAGACCCCGTGGATGCTTACCAAAAAGACCACTAGATCCTGGTACTCCAAAATTATATATATAATCTAAAGGAATATATGGGTTACCAGGACCTGTAGGAATTTCAACACATCTTATATAATCATAGTTACTTATCCCACAAGAATACCATAAATATGGTCCACCAAGAGTATCATCATCTAATGCAAGACCGGATACCCCATAACCATATAGTAACCAACTATCTACTTCTATTGCATGGTAACCTTCTGAATCAGATTCAAATTTATATTTATAAAGTCTGTTATTAAAAGAGCCATATACATCATCATAACTCAAACTCCATAAAAAAGGTCCACTCGGAGAAATATCATCCCAAGCAAGACCTGAACATTTATAATCGATATTAATTGGATGATACACAATAGATGGCAGTCCATCTGTAGACATCATATAGATTTTTTGATCAACAATATTGTCGTTCTCGTCTAAACTATAACCACCTATCCATAAATATGGATCATCATATGTGGAATCATCTAATGTAATACCCCAGACAACATCCCAGAAATCATCAGTAGGAAAATCTGCTAATACAATATCGACACTAGAAAAACCAAAGAAAAAACAACTAAGAAGTAGTATGTTTACAATTTCGATAGTTAACAGTTTTCTTTTCATTTTTATCCCATCATTTTAAAATTCTTATTTTATTGAATTTTTACCTCCTTTGGAAACTAAAATATGTTTAGATAAATATGATAAAAAATTCTGAAATTGTCTACTCTCATCTGTTTTTACAATATTCATAGATAAAGTAGGATTCTCAACAGTATCATCTAAACCTGGTAAACAATCTGGCTCAACCACTGGTTCTCCAGAGACCAAATTTTGTAAATGTTCAAACTCATCTTCATTATTTATAATCAATGTTGATAAATGCTTGAACACTCTCATAAAAACAGGGAAACGACCAAGCAACTGTTTAATAAAAACCAATGAATGTGATTGAGAAGTTGATCTACTCTTTACTATTTGAATTGGAACATATTGTGCCCAATTACTAACATTAGAATGAATATCCCTAACACGATAACTAACATGATATTCATTTTGTTCACTCCAGCTATGGTTTACCTCTACTTCTTTTCCAGAATTAAAGGGACCATACCAATCTTCATCAGGGGTAGATTCATCCCAGTTCCATTGATAATAGAGCTGATCACCATCAGGATCAGTAGCTGAAGCGGTGAACTTATGCTCTACATTAACAGAACCTTTAGATGGACCATGGATAGGTGCTGGTCTGTTAGGTCTTCTATTTCCAATAACCTGAAAGATAAAGTCTTTTTCTTCTTCATCATTATCAGCGTAGTCACTAGAATTATAATAAATTGTGTGACCTCCTTTGATGTCAACTACTATCTCTTCATTAACTTCATAATTCTTCCAAGGACCATCATCAAGTTTATATCTAGTTATTTCAACACCAGAACCAAATTCATCATCATTTGCATCTAATGTTAAAGTAGCCTGATGTTGATAAATTGGATGACCTTGTGCATCCTCCCCAATCTTTGTTTCAGCTATCTTGCAGATTGTAGATGGAGCATCTATATCAAGACCTGGAGCTCTAACAAAAGTAATATCGCAATTTTTACCACTTGACATATCATCAGATGTAACTGGCACTGGTCTTTCAACAGTTATAGCTACAACATCTGTATTAGTCATACACCATCTTGTCTGAGAAAGTCTTGAATCAGTGTTATATATTTTTGAATTTATCACATCACCATTTTTTGTAATCTTTGAAACTCCAAGTTTTGATGATGTTTTTGCATTCCAGCCAATAGCAAAATTCATATCCTCAACAAAACTAGTTGGTTTATAATTATACGCTCCATATCCTGTTAATGAAAACACCGAAGGATTTGAAATAGTCCCATCACAGATATTTAATTTATTAGGTTGATTAAAAGCTAAACTTTCTGGACTCTTAGAATAATGTTCTGAATGATCAGTTCTCATACAATAAAGATCACCATTGTACTGAACATGTTCTCTTCCATACTCATCTGTAAAAGAATGTGGTATAAACTTATTCCACACAATATATGCAGATTCATCCTGGGCATATGTTACAGATGGAAACGCATCACGATAACTATCACCTTTGCTATATAAACGAGTGGGTCCAGTAGTTGCAGGAATCATAGAATAATACACCTCATGATCATTAAATGTTGTAGCATTATTATCTGTATCCATAATGAACGTACAAATAGCGTGACCTGGTTCCAAAATAGCTACCGAAGGTTTTGAAATAAAAGGTTCATCCTCAACGATCGTATAGTAACCATCAGAAGGAATAAAAGATTGAGTATTACCATTCCAAAATCTAGCATAAATACTACCATCACCCAATGTTCTATGATCTCTATCCTCATCTGTATTCCAAACAACCACAATATCGCCATTAGCATTACCGGCTAGCGCTGGATTGTTACAATGCATCTCACCAGGAGAAGTAATATTAATAATCGAACTAGACCACGTCTTGTTTTTTTTATCCCATACGCAACCAGCCACATGCGAATAAAGAGATCCCTCTGTAAAGTCTGTAAGTCTTATCCATGTATCTAACGCTGAATTATACCAATATCTAGGGGTTTGCGTCCAAATACAAAAACCATTACCCTTGTTATCAAATGCTATCTGTGGATCCATCTGTAACTTACCATCATTAAAAGTACAAGGTATTGGTTTAGGCTTTGATAAAACACCATTTTCCCAAGTTGCATAACAAATTGTCATACCTGAAACATCCTCTGAACTAAAAGGATCATGATTAAAAACCATCATAATCTTATTAGGTCCATACTGAGCGATATCTGGTTTTGCATCAGGAAACTTATCTTGCAGAGCATGAATAGCAGTTTCACCAATACTAGGTACTGTTTCCCATTTGAAATTCTCATAATTAGCTTGATTCATATAATCACGATTTAACTGATGCCAATCCACTTCACTATAATCACCCTCTTTCTCAGAATTTGGATCCCATTCCCAATAATATCTCCATTCACCTTTCCAAGTCCAAAATAAAAATCTAATTCTACCACGAATCCAACAATCAAACTGAAGTTTTTCAAAATAATTATCTTTAGGTTTATTTGCTAATAAAACACCAACTTTGCCTCCAGCAGATGCACGAAAATCACCAATAACAAAACCTGCCTCAGCATATGCATCCACAGTACAACTTAGTTTACATGATGTCAATTCTCTAACCTTTATTCCAAGACCAGGAATAATTCCTCCATTAACTTCATTTACAGGTTCTAACACAAATGTAATCTCAACACCAGGAGTTATATCTATCCCAGCTTGTACACCAACACCACAAACTTTCTTACCTATAAGAAACACAGGAATCTTAATCTCACCATTTACAGTAAGAGTCACTTTTACCCACTCGATCGATTGTTTATCAAAATCAACAATAATATTTCCTGCAAGCTCAGCTGTTATACTAACCGCTACTGATTTTGCATCAACACCAGCATCAAAACCACCAGTTACTACAATAGATCCATCAGAACATAAACTAATTGAACTGCCTATACCTCCTGAATATTTATATTTTCCACCAACATCTTTAACTTTTGCATTTCCACCTGCATCAACAG
The DNA here is from genome assembly GCA_964628575.1 of uncultured Thermoplasmatales archaeon. Taxonomy (GTDB): domain Archaea; phylum Thermoplasmatota; class E2; order DHVEG-1; family DHVEG-1; genus CAZVNH01. The sequence continues at coordinate 3,711 of CAZVNH010000130.1, forward strand.
GAGATTTACCATCCGGTTGTCCCCCAACTTTCTCCTTTGATAAATCAACTCTTGTTGTAAACTGCCAATCATTATTATCATCATACTCTGTTTTAGGTCCAAGAGAAAGATTCACATAATTTGATAAGTTGCAATGTTTAATAACATAGTTCATATAATTATAGAACCATTCACATCCAATCATTGGTATAACTTTAGGATGATATACCCTTTCATCGTTACCCTTATCACCATAAGCAGTTACTTTTAATTTAAAATTTTCAAAAGCTGAAAAAGGAGGTAACTTTGAATAATCAAATGTTACTCTAAATTGCCCATTTTCAGGGTTTTCATCCGTTTCAGTTAATGTTTGATAATCCCCACCAAGTTCAAACGTAACTTTATTTGCATTAACTGCTAAAGCCCAATATTCATTTTTTAGAGGTAAACTCTGTAAAATAAAACCTTCATCATAGGAAAGCTCGCTTCCATCCTTTAAATATGTTTTAACCCAGATGATCTTTGCTTGATCTGGTGGTGCTTTATTTATAGTAACCTTAGCAGAATCTTTATCAGTTAAACCATCATCATCCATAACTTCTAATGTTACGTCAAACTCTTTTTGCTCTATATATGTAAAATCCAATGTAGGATTACTAAAATAACGCCAACCTGTATCCCAACCTTCAATACCATCGATATCCCATCGATATTTAACAATAGATCCATCAGTATTTGTATCATAACTACGACTACAATCAAAAGTAATGGTACATATATCATTATAAAGCGTCCCAGTATAGAGGCCGCCTGCATCAGCTACCGGATAACCCTCCTCTCCTTGGACATGTACAATTGCTGTATCAGTATCAGTTTCACCATTAGAATCTAATACTATAAGGGTTACATTACAATCTTTTTCTTCATCATATCCTCCCCAAATTGGATTTTCCTTTGTACTATCTATTTGAATACCATCACTATCATCAAAATCCCATCTATAATAAAATGGAGAACATCCACCAGAAATAGAACATATAAACCTTATTTGTTTATTTAAAAAAGTATTATATTCGTCCTCATCAATCTGCACCTCAAGAGGATTGCCATTACATTCACCAAAAATTCTAAAACCAAAATCGTAACCAGACTGTTCTTGCCAACAATCCTTTACAACATTATAATGATATGGATAAGATTCACCTATATCTGGATTATTATTACTATAATGCCAATATGCACAACAACCATTGTAAGAATCTGGACTTACAACAATAAAATATTTTTTATTCATTTTAAGACCTGAAAGAGGCTTAGCGCTACAATCACAGTCAAACCATTCCATTGTCTCTTCAATCTCAGAGTTATCTACAGTAAAACTAAACTCGTTTACACGTTTTTCTATATCAGGATACCCAGGATTTCCATTTTCATCTGATTCATAAATATCTAAATGAACTGGACCTAACGAAGTTTCAAATTCATAACTTAATTGGACACCCCATTTTGTAATAGTATCAAACCCACATGGACCATAATTACCAGGAATAAAACCTTGAGCATAAACATCTTCACTCCATATACCCTTATGACTACCCTGAGAACCCTCATTAATAATTATAGGTTCATCATCTGTTATACACCAATAAGTAACCTTAATCCAATCCATATTCATAGTCAATGCAAGTACCGCGCTCATTAATATTTTTATTTTCAAATCTGAACCCTGTTTACTCTTAGGTATATCCCAAGTCTCAGATCTATTATATCTACCAAATTTAATATTTTGAATAACTTGTGTAAAAGAAACTCCATTTGCAGATAATAAAACAGAGATTTGAGGAGAAGCTCCAATATTAAAACCTGAACATTCCACTTTTATTTTATATATTGTTCCAGGATCATAAGTTGAACCAATATAATTTGCATTTCCAGATTTATTACCATGTGTTAAACATAATTTTCCTAAATTTTCATTAATATATACATCCCCAGTTAAATCCCATATACTTGCATCATTAAAATCATTTTCAATAGCGTAGCTTTCATCTACACTATTTAAATTTATTTTTTGAATATCAGCAGCATTAACAAAAGGATTTCCAAAACCACTTATGATCAGCACGCAAAAAACTATCACACATAAGACTTTCATCTTCATTTTTACACCATTATTTTTATATAAATCATATTATTTTTTCACTACTGCTATTTAAATTTTATAGAACAAAAATGGGCAACCATAGCAGTATATTATTATAAATAAAAATATAGGAATTATAATAAAAATTAAATATATTATTGTTCTCTATACTCTACTAATAATCTTATTATCTTTGCAGCAAGAATAGATGTTTCACCATTATCAAATGGTGGACATACTTCTACTATATCAAATCCTATTAGTTGAGATGAAAAAAATTTAATACATTGTAGAATATCAAAAGGTGTTAAACCAAAAGGCTCAGGTGTACTTGTTCCGGGCGCATATGCAGGATCTATTACATCAATATCAAGAGTTAAATAAATCTTTTTACTTTTAAAAATTTTTTTTATTTTATTTAATGCAGGATTTATACCTTTTTCATGGATTTCAAATGAATCAATAAAAAATAAATCCTTTTCTTTTGCTTCAATCAATTCTTGTTTTTCAGCTGATCTTACGCCAAGAACTGCAATGTTTTTAATATCTATATGATCAGATATTCTTCTTATTGCACATGCATGATTGTTTATTTCCTTTTCATATTCCTGTCTGAAGTCAAGGTGTGCATCAAGAGATAATACTGCTATGTCTTTTGGAAGAGCTTTTACAATTCCCGGTGTTATTGAGTGTTCACCACCAATTGCTATTGGAAATTTTTTCTTTGAAAAAATATTAGATGATATTTCAAAAACTTTATCAATCATATCTTTTGGACTATCATTTTTTACAGGTAAATCGCCATAATCATGGATTTTTAAATCCTTTATGTCAATCCCTGTTAAGATATTATATGTTTCAAAATTCCAGCTAGCTTTCCTTATTTCATTTGGTGCTTTAAAAGCACCATGTCTAAAAGATGATGTTTTATCATAAGGTACTCCAAAAATAATATATTCTGCATTATTAAAACTTGCTTCTGCATCTGCAAAATAGTTTGGAAAATCCATAAAACCAAGTATCTATTTTTTTATACTCTTGTTATCTTTTTTCTACCAAGGGCTTCAAGATATGCTATTTCTTTACCTGGTTCAAGTTGACCTTTGTATTCATCTGGTATTGTCATCTCAAATGTTTCATATGTTTCAAGGTCCATTAGTTGTACATTTTCACCCATAAGCGCTAATACTTGTGCGTTTCTTTTATCAATTATTGGAACGTGTATTTTATGCTTGACAGGATGAACTACACTTCTTTTTTGACCATCAAAAACACCAATTGCTTCAATACGTGCTTTTGCCTCTCCATGTTTCCCTGGTTTAGATGTTGATATACTCATTATTTTACATGGTTCTTCATCTATTATCATATATCTATTTACTCTAAGTGTTCTTACTTCTGCTAATTGCTTCATTTTTTATTCCTCAGGTTTTTTATAAACAACATCATGCTCTCGAACCCTGTCTTTTACTTTTATTCCTACATCATCGCCAGCTGTGACTTTTTCTACAGGGTTTCTATCGATTTGCATACTTTCTATTTTTTGTGTGAAATCTGTATGTGCGCCAACAATATGAATGGTATCACCTATTTTAAGTTCACCATTTGTAATCTTTATCGCTGCTACG
>CAZVNH010000131.1:0-7406 GCA_964628575.1 uncultured Thermoplasmatales archaeon
CATTCCAAGTACCCATATACAAGTCATTAGTTCTTTGTTCTGACCTATAATACCAAGAGCCATTAGATTTAAAAATCCATATACTAGATACTTGTGATGTTGGATCTGGTTTTTGGTCTTTCCAAGTCCCCACAAATCTACTATCAATATTTTCACCATTACCATTTTCACCATTGCCATTTCCTGAATCATCTTCAAAACAACCAGTTAAACCAACAAAGATTAAAAAAAGCGTTATTACAGCTATTTAATTTGTTTCTTCATTTTATTTCCTCCCCAGGATACAGATAAGACAACAAGTAAGTACTTATAAAAATATTGTAAACAATTGTTAATCAAAAAATACATGAACACAAAATAAATTTAGAACTATGAAATATTTTTTGTTTCATTTGTAATATCAATTTTTTATTTACAGAAATCTGTTTTTTTATTACTTCTGATCTTGTTTAATTTATTTGAATAAATAAATAAGAATTAATTGACAATTATACTGAATGATATTCAATATCTATGTAAATTCATTAACAAGTTTAGAACCTAATCAAAATTATGTAATATAAAAAATATAAGTTTAATAATTTCAAATTGAAATTATTTCTCATAACAATAATTTTCTGATTTCAAAATCAATAAAATCACAATGATTTACAATAACTCCTTCAGGAGATCGTTTTAGTTTATCACCTTCATGAGAATGACCATAGATAATTAATACAATTTCATCATTAAGACCTAATTCCTTTGCTAGAAGTGCTCCAGATACAGGGTGGCGGAATTTTTTACCATATTCTCCTTTGACAAATTTTCCATTATCTTTTACATATTCAAGAAGTTTACCAACATCATGAAGAAGAGTTCCAGCGATTAAAAAATCTAGATTTAATTTTTCACTTCTCTGATCATATACTGCTTTAGCAAGGTTTGTTACTCTTTTTGTATGATCAGTAAGTTTACCAGAGTTTTCAATTAAAAGTGTAAAAGGTGCATCTTCAAGTTTTTTCCATTTTCCTCTTTTTGTTGCTTCATACCAAATGTCTATTACTTGATTTTTTAATTTATCATCTTTAATAAAGTTAAGCTCTTTAGAAAATATTTGCCTAATTTCTTCTTTTTCAACCATAATAAAACCCCTGAGCTGGTTGAAGTGTAATCAACAATACTATTATTATAACTGAATAAGAAGTCACATGACCTTTAATGACAATTCCTTGATACTAAAAAAAAGAGAATTGTCATTCATACAGAACATGAAAGATTTCTTTACATTTTAAAAGAAGTGATACTAGTGGTTGTCAACTTTAGCACCTCGTAGAGTGATACATACTTACAAAACAATTCAACTAATTCTGCACAGTATTTAATTTTGTATTATAAGGCCAATTCCTATAAAATAGTTTTATCCTATGTTTCAATAGGAAAAACCATTGCTCAATATGATCACGAAGTCCGAAAGTAATATGCTCCCATTCAACTCTAAGGCCAATAAGAGCAGGTTTATACCACGGTTCACCATCAACTAAAATCTTTAGTTGATTAGTACATTTTCTAAGTACAAATTTTAAGAAACTGTAGGCTTCTATTTTTACTCTATCTTGAGAAACCCATACTCTAAGTATCTCCAGTTACTGGCATCTATTGCTGCCCAAACTATATGCAACTTACCATTGATTTTAAGTTTAGTCTCATCAACTGCAACATTTTCTCGATAAACTGCTTTTATCGTGAAAATGGTATCAGTTTTATAATACCATTTACGTATACTTTCATGACTGATATCTTCAAAAGAAGAAAGTATTGTTTTACATCTCCTCAAGGAAAGCCTGTAATGGTACATTAATATTCCAAGAGCATGTGTTCTATTTTGTTTCCTTTTCTTCCAAAAATATTTTTAGTTTCTAATAATTCCTTTAAATGTGATAGCATTCCATCCATTTTATTACCTAATAAAAAAGAATGGATTGCTATCATAAATTATTTTTTATGTTGACAACCACAAGTTAACAGTACCAAAATTTAAATAGTATGTTATAAATACCAACATGATATACAACAATAGAACGTATATAAAATTTAAGGAGGAAACATAATGAAAGATAAATGTAGATATGTTAAAATATTTGTTGCATTATTCATTTTATGTTTATTTATATCAATTCCCTATCCAATAACATCAATGAATATCTCACAAAATTATAATAAAATGTTAAATAATTACAATAAATATAATAAAAGTTATAATGAACCACTTAAATCATTAAACACCTCATTTAATCATGAAATTTTAACTATTAAAAACAATAACTTACAAAGTGATATATTTTTTTCATCTCCATTAAATAATGATATTTTTAGAGCAGGAGATACGATTGAAATAGTTGGTACAATTACTGGTGATAAATTTAAAAGTTATAAGGTTGAATATGGTATTGGTATTAATCCATCTACTGGTATACAAACGGTATTACATTGATAAATGATGGTAATTCTCCTATTGTTGATGGTACTGTTGCAATTTGGAATACTTCTCATATAACCGAATCAGGTTTTTATTCAATTAGGATCATCACAAGTTTTCAATTTAATAAAAATAAATTATTTTATAATATATCTAATTTTTATTTTTTACATTCACGATTACAAAATCATCTAAATAATGTTTATAAAATATCAGAGGCAAAAGGATATGATATGACTGAAACAAATTATATAACAAATATTTACTTTGATACATCAATAAAAAAAGGATGGCCGCAGAGATTAAATGAATATTACGTAGGCAATAATGAATATTACTGGGGGGGATTCACAGAACCTGTTGTAAGTGATATAGATAATGATGGGGATATGGAGATTTTTGTCCATTTTGGTGGCAGGCCTCCATTGATTTATGCTTTTAATGATGATGGTAGTTATCTAGAAGGATGGCCTGTAGCAGTTGATAACGAAGATTTACCTGGTTGTACTGGATCACCTTCTATTGCGGATATAAATAATGATGGAGTTAAAGATATAGTTGTTAGTGGAAGAAACGGTATTTATATTTTCAATAACGATGGCTCATTACAGAATTTATTTGAATTAAAACGATCAAACGATCCTCATGTTGAAACATTATTATATGATTTAGATAACGATGGTAATCTTGAAATTATTAGAAAATGTGAACCTGATAATGATAGATCTGGAGAAGAAATAGTTATTTTTAACTCAAATGGAGTTATTCTTGATAATTGGCCAAAAATGTTCTATAATTTTACTGGTCCTGACGGAAGTTCATATTCTAATGGTGCTTTTGGCCCGGAATCTTCGTTATCAATTGGAAATTTTGATGATGATTCTGACATGGAGATTGTTGCTGCAGGCATACGGAATGTTTTTGATGACCCAGATAATCCATATGATACTTGGCATGGTGAAGGACAGATTGTTGTTTATAATTTAGATGGAACAATTCTAGATGGTTTTCCTATTGAAATAGATGGAGTAATTTTTAACTCCCCATCAATAGGGGATATAAATATGGATGGATACGATGAAATAGTAATAGGTTCAACCACAATGTGTGTTCCTCATAGTTCTTCAGAATATGGTCTTCATGTAATAGATAGATTTGGTAATGATTGCATCGGCTGGCCGAAATTAATAGGTGAAAGGATTACGTCATCGGCTGCTCTTGCTGATTTTAATGATGATGGATTCCTTGAAATAGTGGTTAGTTCCTTGAAAAAACGTACCTATGTTTTTGATTATATGGGAAATATTTTATCTGGATGGCCTCAGACAACTATCTGGCGTGATTACCGATCCCCTTCAATTGGGGATATTAATGGTGATGGGGAATTGGATATTGTTGTAGCTGCTGGAAATGGTGTTGATCCTGATTGGCTTGGTAAAGGTGGCATATATGCATGGAATAAGGATGGTACTCTTATTGAAGGTTTTCCAAAGGTTACAGAATGTGATGCTCAGGCAGCTCCGACGATTGCTGATATTGATCAAGATGGAAAAGTAGAAATAATTGCCAGTTCAGATTTAGAGAAAGATTTCGTTATTGATGATTGGAAATCAAGATGTAGTATATATGTTTGGGAGTTAGAAGGAGATTTAAATCTTTATAACTTGATATGGCCTATGTTTCACCGTGATTTAAATCATTCGGGCAATATTTTAACATAAAATACTAAATTCTTGAATATTATAATTAATAATAATTTAATAAAAACAGGTTTGTATAATAATATAAACTAAAGACAATAATATATCACTTGTTATAAAAAAATTTATTAAAAAAAGAATAAATATAATTTTATAACAAATATATTTTATGAAAAATTTTGTTATTAAATATAAAAAATACCAAAGAAAAAATTATATATATGCCATTTATATTACCAACTTCAAACATTAATTAAAAGAAGAAAGAATGACTGAATTTATTAGTATCAATAATTTTTGTATAAAACGGCTAAGACGGAAAAATATGAAAAAAGGAACCTTATCTTAGAAGGTCAAAAAAAAAAAAAAAAATAGGGAGGAAGGATATAAAATGAAGGGAAAAATAACTTCTATGGTTACTGTAAGTCTATTAGTTTTAATTGGTATTTTTTCAGCAGTTCCTTTAGTAAAATCTGAAGATGACCCTACATTTACTGCAGATAATAATGGTCCTTGGACAGGTTGGTACAATGAGGATGTAACATTCAGTGGATCATGTAGCGGTGGAACTCCACCATATAGTTATGAATGGCATTTTGGAGATACCACAAGTTCAACAAGTAATCCTGAAGATCATGAATATACACCCACAACCAGCCCAACATCATATTACGTGAGAATGGACGTTGAAGATAGCTCTGATCCACCTCAAAGCTGTTGGATTGGTAGATATGCTTCAATATCAATACAATATGATATAAAAGCTATTTATGTAAACCCTGATAATCATTTATATTCATCTGGTCAAACAGTTACATTAAGCGTTAGAGCTGGTAATGACAATTCATATCATATATGTCCAGACTTTACAGCACAAGTTAAAATTAAAACTCTTTTAGGTGCTACAGTAAAAACTTTTCCTATACATGACGGTGACAATAATTTGGACCCTGGTGATAATGATGATTGGACTGAACAATGGCAGACAGCACCATCAGGTACCTATAAAGCTTGGCTATATGTAACACCTGATGATTCGTATGATGAAAATAGTGGAAATCATGTAGAAGATTCATTTATATTTACGGTCATTTAGTATATTTAAATAATAGTATTGGGTCTATATTGTGAAACAGAAATCTAAAATTTAATTTTTTTTCTTTCTATAAAATAGTAAGTTTTTTGAAAATATAAAACATTGAAATATTGAGGAAGGAAAAATGGAAGAAAAGGAATGTAATCTATGCCATTTCAGCAAGTTGTTTTACTCTATTGTTTACAATAAAGATTTCCATAACAGATTTTAATTCATCAAGTTCTTGGGGGGATTTTATTTCGCTGACGATTTTCATATTTTTTCACCACCTTTTTCATGTTATACTTTATAAATTATACTATTTAAATATATCGTGGTATATTCCCATATTGAAAAATGAGATAAATGTAAAAATTACAGCTTTATAAAATATGAAAAAGTTTTGTACATATACGGGAATATATCAGCAAATTTCTGTAGGAACTGACTTGATAATACCCTACTCCTAGGAATTGATACTTTTAATGTTGCTGTTTCGCTAACCGCACCTTCGCTATCTTTTGCTTTTACACGAATTGTATGAGTTCCTTTATTCTCCCAAGCATAATTATAAACTACTTCTTCTCCGGATTGATAAGGTCCATCCCAATTAACTCCAGGACATCCACTGAACCATTCAATCCAGTAATAAACATCTTCTCCTTCCGGATCAATAGTACTAACTGTATAATCATAAGTAACATCAACAGCGCCCTTAGTTGGACCTGTAATTGTTGGTTTGTCCGGAGCATTATTTGGATTTTTAATCTTTAACTCTGGATCACCAAAAAGGTTTGTTTCATAATAGCACCATCTAAGACCGTTTTGATCTATACGCCAAATATTATCTTCTTTTGACCAATGACTTGCTTTACCTAGATTTCTTATATTTTCAACAAACAGCGCTTTGTAAAAGGATTCATCATAAGCACCAGATGGGGAATCAAGACTGTTTTCTGCACCAAGACCATATCTTGCATTTAGAATACAAGCATACGCTCCATATGGTATTTCACAGGTTAAAATTTCTGCGATGCAATCATAATTCTGATAACCTGACCAGCAGTTGTAGTTATCAAAAGAACCAGTAAGACATGAATGTGAATAAAGGAAAAAGGGGTTTTCATTAGTAAATGTTCTTATAAAATCTCCACTTGTTTTGAATATATAATAATGATTTCCATGACCATCATGATTAATAAGGTTAGCATTATTCTGATTGATATAATCCCTTAACTCCTGTGGACTCCAGTCATTGTCCTCATGATCACGGTCATAAAACTTGTTAATATTATACTCATCTGAAACATAACCTTTAGTCTCAATCAGGTCTTTACTGTTACCACCCCATTCAGCTTCACCACCAAAACCAACCCATTCTCCAACAAAAAGAATTTCTTTAAGATAAGGATCACCAGATTGTTCATAAGAAAGAGTTTTCATGACAAAATTTTCTATTTCTTCTGTTGAATCAACACATGCACGACCCACATAAACCTCTGCATTAAGATCTGCTTCATCAATCATAGCATCATTATTTCTATTAGCACATTCACCAAAATGAATATCACAGTCATAATTGAAATTACCATCTAGACATGCATAATAAACATCTGATGGTATGTCATCTTCTTCTTCATCTAACGATATTGAAAGAGGAAGACCTGATTCATTTGCAAAAAGACCGCGAAGGGGGATAATATTATCTTCAGGTACAATTACATCTGCATCTCCACCAAGAAGAACATACTCGGTTCCGTATTCTGAATAATAATGTCTAATAAAATTACGAATACGAGCGGGATAATCATCAAACTTACTTGGATTTCCAGTTATTTCACTATTATAAAATGGATTTGATGGATTATTATCGCCCCAAGTACCATCAATGGAATATATAGGATTGTTAACAATATCTTCAACAGTAAAGATACCTGCAGTTATACCTTTATCAATTTTTGATTGAATAAGAGTTTGAAAAGAATAATCACCATTATAATTTTTAAATTCTTCACTTGTAATTATAATGTACTCATAAGTTTCCATTTGATAAGATATATCATTATATAGAGAATCATAAGAATTAATCATACTTTGATTATCAACAAGGTTTTTAATTATTTCAAAATCATTTGGTAAACCACGGAAAGCAGCATTATTATAACCTTCCTTT
>CAZVNH010000132.1:0-7320 GCA_964628575.1 uncultured Thermoplasmatales archaeon
TACCAAGACTTTGAATATCATTATCTTGAATTAAAATAGAGATACTACCATTTAAAAAAATATTATCAATATCATTATATTTTAATATTAATTGATCACTAATAGTTGCAGAATAGACTTCATATGGCCAATATTGATAATATAAGGATCCTCTAATTTTAGTGTATCGAAATTCTACAGGATCATCAAATATATCTGTTCCCTCACGAGTAGAGGATTCATCAGAAAAATTATGAGGATCAATATAAACAGCATATCCTAATTCAGGGTTTTGGATAATACAGTCGATAATCTTTAGACCACTAACATCTCTATAAATACCTGTTTTTAAACTATGATATCCGCCTTCAATTGTGATATCTTCTATCAATACATTTTTAACATCAGTATCATTTGCTATTAATAAGGTTGGAGAAGTGTTTTGCCCGTAAATTATTACTTCTTCCTTGTTTTCAAGTCCATGTAAATCAAGGCTTTTATTAATTATAACATTTTCAGTATAATTCCCTGGATAGATATTAACATCCATATTTATATCAGCAACATCTATTGCATGCTGCAGTTCACTATAATATACATCTTGATTATTTAATTGTACAGCATGGTCTATATCACGATCATTTGTTGTAAAAGTATTATCTTTCATATATACAATTGATTGTTTTCCAAGGGATATACCATAAAGATTATCTGTAAATGTACAATCTGTTATTGAAATATCAATAGAGCCATTAACAAAAAAACCAGCTCTTTCTCCATTTTTAAAAGTTGTTGAAGTAACAAATATATTTTCACAATTATTTAAATAAATCGAATTATTACGATTTCGACGAATATCTAAATTTTTTATTAAACCGGTATTACAATTAGTTAATCGAACTGCATTATAATTATAATGAATAAGTTCATTATCAAATAACAATAAACCATTAACATTTGAAAGATCAATTGCTATATCATCATATTGAGCTGTAAATTCATTTGAACAAATACTTAAATGATTCATATCAGAAAATAATGCAGTATCAAAAAATGATTCAATGGTACAATCACGAACATCAACGTAAGATATACCTAATACGTCTGTGTTACCAACTGCTCCTTTAGCAAATAATTGTACGAATCTTTCAATGGTAAAATCCTCTATTAATACGTGACTACTATTGATTTTAACTGTTAAACCAGAGTTATCAAGTATATCTGCGTATTTTGTGTCTTCATCTGTTATAATAGTACTAAGAGCCCCCCATTTAGATTTTACAATAACTGGTTTATTTATTTCAAAAACCTCTTTGAAGGTACCAGGTTGAACATAAACTACTCCACCATCAACACTTGCATCAATACCATCTTTTATTTTATCAAAATGATCAACTCCCCAACCTGGTGTAAAAGGATCATAGTTATCATCTACCCATACCATTGATGATGATGAATCAACAAAAAACAAATTAAAATCAATTGATTCAGAATCAATCCCATTTATATCTGTAATTCTACCTTGATAACTGTACATACCTAAAGGTATATCGCCATTTATTTCAAACAATGCATTCTCTAATCCATAGAAATCCTTTTGAAGACCATCAATTAAATTTAGTTCTAAGGTGGTACCATCTATGTCTACCTCGATATAAAACCTAGGTGCATCGCCATTGATAATCTTCCACATATGAGCCTGCCAAGTTCCAGACGTAGCACCAGAATTTACTCCTAATGAATCCCAATAAGCAAAAAAACCTGCAGGATATAAATCTAAATAAAAACCATAAAAACCTGTTTTTAAACTCCCATAAATATTTGCTTCTTCAATATTAATAAAGTAAGAAGGTTGTCCAGAACTTAGTGGTATTGAATAAAGAGAATAAATAGATCCATAAGTTTCATTCCAAACACTTCCGCTGAGAGATTGTTTTAAATCAATTCGTACGATCTCAGGTCTTGATTGATAATCAACTTCGTCTACAAAACTAATAGAAACATCCATTAAAGAAATATCATCATCAAAACTAGTTACATTACCAGAATATGTATAATCACCTTGTAGATAATCACCATTAACTCTGAGAAGTTGTGTATCATCACCAAAATAATCTCTATAAAGCCCGTCTATTAATTTTAAATCATTATTTGCATCAACTTGAATATAAAATATAGGTGATCGACCATTAATTATTTCCCACATATGAGCCTGCCAAGAACCAGGAGTTGAACCTGAATTTACCCCTAATGCATCCCAATAAGAAAAGAAACCAAAAGGATAAGAAGTAACATTAAAACCATGAAAACCTTGTTTTAATAACACATTTGTTGCAGCATATTTTATATCCAAATAATAATATGCAACAGATTCATTTAAAACCAATGTGAAACCTGTAGCGAGTGTACCATCAATATCATACCAATTAATCTGATCTGTAGATTGTTGTAATTTAAGATTAATAAATTCTGGTTCTGTTGCTGTTGAATATGGTATCAACAAAATTAAAAAAAGTAATGTTATTAATATTACTTTAAAAATTCTTGCCTTATTACCTTTAAAATAATTATTTTTTTGTCTGAGCATTAAATAACCCCCACGAAATGATTCTAATTTAAGAATCAATTCTATTTTTTTGTTTTTTTACATTTTATAATATAATGCAATATTTTATATAATGAAGTATTTTATAAAACTTTTCATTAGTGAGAATATTTTTATATAAGTGTTATACTATAATAAAAGCTATATATTAAAATTTAATATACTATTAATTGATTTATTTATATAATAAAGTTATATATAAAAAAGTTATTTGTATATTATTTTAATTTACTTTGGATATTAGTTTCAATAATGTGCGCATAGTTTATTATGGTTTCTTTTGATATATATGAACCAATCAATGCAGCTATAATATTATTTATCCTAAAAATGATTAAATATAGTTTAACATTTTGGTTAAATATAGTAGTATTAGTGGTTCCCATATATGTTTCTTCACCGATTTTTTCTGAATCAATTTCAACAAAGTCATAAGGTAAATCTTCTTTTTTTATACCATTTATCATTTCTTCTGTTTTTTGTTCAGAACTAAGTTTTCCTAATGTCTGTAAAATAAAACTAGAGTCATTTTTACTAAAACGTACTTCATATTTTTCAAGTATTTTCCAACCACTAAAAATTGTTCCATTAGGAGCAAAATAAGGTTCTGTAATATATTCTTCATCAAATTTTTCATAACCTTCATCATTTAAATCCTGTAATTTTAATCTTACATCTTTAAGAGATATCTCTTTTTTTTCTTCATTAAAAAAACTAATCCATAAAACAGCTATTAAAAGAATGCAAATTAATATAACTATAATTTTCTTTAATATTGACATATAATTTAACCTCGATTATCTCTTTTTAAATTATTTAGGGAAGTCTAATTGGTATTTATAAAGTTAACTTTTATCAATAATATTTATTAAATAAAAATGTAAGATAATTATTTATTGATTTGGTTTCAGAAAAATTTCCATATAGTTATTTCTTCTTCAGAATATTGTTCTGCTTTATCATAAGCAATTGCAGTTATTGTATGTCTTCCAAATGAGGATTCTTCCCAAATAAAAATATATGGCTCTGAGAGAATTTCCCCTTTAGGCTTTCCATCAATATAAAACTCTACTTTTTCTATACCACTAGAGTCATATACAGAAACATTTATATCACAGGATCCTATAATAATTGTAGTAAAAAAAGGAATAATTTTTTTATTATCAATATAGATTGCTTTTTTAGGTGTAATAAACTCAATATTTGGTTTTTCATTATCCTCTATTGTAACATCTAATGGATCTGACCAATCACTTTCAAAATTATTAATATCTCTTGCCTTAACTCGAATTGAGTGTGTTCCAATTATATACCAGGTATGGGATATTGTACAATATTGGTTAGAATTATACCAATCACTCCATTCAATAGGTGTTCCGTCACCAAAGTCCCAACCATATTTTATTTGGTCATTTTCTGGATCTGAGGAAACTACACTATAGTCATAGGTTTCACCTGATAAAGTGTTTGTCTGGCCACTCGGTTTACTTGGAGTATCTGGAGGAAGTTGAAAATCTAAAACAATTTCACAAAATACTTTATCATATTTATTATCGTTATCTTTGATTGTAAACTCTACAATATATGTTCCTTCAGATTTAAAAGTATGATTTGGATTCACAAGTGAAGACGTGGTTCCATCTTTAAAATCCCAATGATAGCTAATGATTTCTCCATCAGGATCAAATGACTGATCACCGGTAAATTGTATTGTAAAATCATAGCCTTGATAATATTTAGGTGTTGCAATAGCAAAAGGTGGCCATTCGTTTTTTACCTGTATTTGTTTTGTAGTAGTTGACATAAAACCATAACTATCTTGAACAGTAAGAGTTACTGAATAAGTATTTGGACTATTATATACATGAACAGGATTTTCTTGATGGGAAATCTCTCCATCGCCAAACTCCCATTTACGATATGATATATAACCAACTGATTCATCAATAAATGAAATATATTGTCCAGTTGTTGGATATTTTATATCCCATGAATAATCAGCTGTAATATCTTCTGCTCCTTTAATTTGAACATAAGGATCACCAAATAATGTTGTATCATAATATACATGATACATATTTACTTCATTTATATGCCAGATATTATCCTGTTTTGAATCCTGATTTGCTTTTCCAAGTCGGGATATTTTCTCATTTGGAGAGTAAAGAGCATCAAAAAACTCTCTAGCATATCTATTATCTGCGCCATCATAATTCGAAAAAGCACCATATCCATAACCAGTATTCATGATAGCAGCAAAACCACCTTTTTGAGGAGCATTCAACCATCTTTCAGCAAAACATTCATCTGCTTTATCAAAACTACCAGAATGGCATGCTTGACTGTAAAACAAAGAATATTCCCCATTATTTATAAGACCACTTATATCAGATATATCTAAAGATGCTTCGGTTTCACACCCATGACTAACATGATTTATGATTCCAACTCCATTATTTATTTCATTTATAAAATCATATTTATCCCATACCATATCACGTTCGTATAGTTTTGTAATTGAATATTTATAACTAGGAATACCATGAGTATTTTGGTTATAATCTGTACAATAATCTATACATCTTTCAGCATATCCTGCACCGTAACCACCTGGGCCACTCCAGAGAATTTCACTAACTGAAAGATGATTTTTAAGATAATCGTCATTAGACCATTCACTATTTTCATATGAAAGAGTTTTTTCAACAAAAGAGGAAACATCATATTTGTCATCAACAGGTGCTCGTCCAATATAGACTTCAGCATAGAGATCTATTGGATTTCCATTCTCGCCATCATGTTTTTCACCCCAAAAACCATCTTGATCATAGTTGTAATTTCCATCTAAACATTGATAATAAAGATCAGATGCAACTATTTCTTCATCGCTTTGAATACCATCAATATCATAAAGATAACGAACTGGTACTTTTTCAATATCTCCACCAAGTAGAACCCATCTTGTATTCCAATTTATATATGCATCTTTTATGAAATTACGTATTTTTTCTTGGACATCAATACCATTGTATTCATCTATAATAGATTCCACTGTTTTAATTGTACAATTTAAACCTTGACTTGTACGATAACTTAGTAAATCATCAAAGGTGTAACTAACATCAGATATGTTTTTTAAATCTTCAGTTGTAATTATCACATATTCATAAGTCGATGGATTATTTAAAATATTATTTTCTTGAACTTGGTAACATTCTGCAATCTCTGGATTTTCCACCATGTTAGTTATTTCATCTTTAACATTAAAGTCGAATAAACTGTTGTATTCTGCTTTAATTGTCTCTATTTTAATATTCATATTTGGATAATAGAAAAGAGTGTTTGTTTCTCCTAATAATCTAACTGGAAATAGGTTAATATGTAAAATAGTCCAACCCTTGAAATACTGAATACCAAGGTTTTGATAGGTGTTTGAAGGATATATTTCATTTTTATCATATGTTTTAATAATTATTTCATCAAGATTTGAATATTGGTTTATACATTTGGGTGTACCTGCAATTTCTATATTATATAAATTGTCATTACATATAGAAATTATGTTTGGTATTTCTACTATTATTGATTTTATTATTGTTGATTGAGGTAATAATATTCTTAATGGTTTTACAGGAAGACATGGTTGATTTGCATCTCTTGATAATGGTAAATCATCAATAATTACATTTATACTTTCATTTTTAGAAATATTATTACCTATGATAGAAGGTTTATTGAATGAATATGAAAAATATAATTTATTTGTAGAAATACTTTTTTCAGCAATTGAAATATCACTTTTTATATTTATAGCGGAGAAAATAGTTAAAATTAAGATAGCAATGATAAAATAACTGCTGGTTGTTTTCACCTAATGAATACCCCCACAAATTATAAGAATTAATATTGTTAAAGATGTATATATATAATAATCTTTCCCCTAAAATAATAAAAAACATATTATTTATATTCGAAAACTTTAAATAACTATTTTTACTCTTAATTATAAAGTTTTATTGGGGGAAATAAACAGAGGTAGATAAATTATGAAAAAGATATTATCAATTTTTATAATGCTTGTAATAACGACATCTACAATGAGTGTAATTGGACAAATAAATGAAAATCACAATAAAAAACTTATTAATAATATTAGTGCAAATAGTGCAACTTTTGATAAACAAAACCAAGAAATAATAAATGATTGTGAAAGTTGTAGAGAGGGAAATAAAGAATATCCTGTTATGACCCTTATGCCTCCTGAATCAGAAAGACCTATGTATAAAAAGATATCTGATCCTAAACCAGTATTAAACCTAGAGGATCTTCCAAGTCAGTTCAGTTGGAAGGATTATGGAGGAGACTGGACGTCTCCTGTAAAAGATCAAGCTTATCCTGTATATTGTGGTAGTTGCTATATATTTGGATGTTGGGCTGCTTTTGAAGCAGCTATTAACATAGCATCTGGTTATCCAAATACAGATATAGATCTATCTGAGCAGTATGGATTATCCTGTATTAATGCTGGATGCTATGGTTGTAACGGTGGTTGGGGATCAACCATGATAGACAATATAGTAAGTACAGAATCTGGTCAGCAGGGTAATGGTGTAAATGGAGTACCAATTGAATCATGTATGTCATATACGGCGACGGATTCTATCCCATGTGATGATAAATGTTCAGATTGGGACTATCATACAGAACCTATATTATCACCGGATGACAAACTTTGG
>CAZVNH010000133.1:0-7283 GCA_964628575.1 uncultured Thermoplasmatales archaeon
GCCATTCCCAATCAATGAAATATTTACTTGAATTGTATGGTACATTAACATATCCAATTCCTCTAGATGTAATATTATGAAAGAAATGTGTACCCTGCGAAGGTTTAATATTAAAGTTCTCAAGAGCTGTTTCAACCATAACTCTAACGCCAGATATTTGATTCCATTTTACAGGGATTCCAAGAAATCGATCTTCAGATCCCCATCGACCAGGACCAATTAAGATATATGGAGATGATAGTTCATCATTGATTTTACCTATTTCATCAGCAATTTCAATTGTTTTTGTGGAACTAAAACTTTCGGGAGAAACATAGATAATATTACTAATTGATCTATATACTCCATTACCAAGGGCTTTATTAGAATGAATAAATATTTTTTCTCTTTCAACATTATTATCCCAGGATATTTCAGAATACTCATAAGCTGGAACAAGAGGTCGTATCTGTAGGATTGAAAGTGTAGGAGGAAGTATGCTATTTTCATTAAAATTAACGGCAAATTCAATTTGAACAGGAGCGCCCATACCTTTTTGACCAATTTCCAAGATATCTTTAATAATAGGAGCTAAAGGAAAAGCATTATATTTTAATACACCAGCAAATGTAATAAGATTAGGGCCCTCTTCTGACATACCATCTCTAACCATACCATCATTTCTATCATATGTACTTGCAATATTTCTCAAGGTATAGTCCTTTTTAATATCTTCAATGCTAATTTTTTTAAGTGTTACATCTTCTTTATCAGATAAATGAAAATTTTTCTTTTCAGTATCCAGAACATAAAGCTCTCTTTGTGAGTTTTCAAAAATTTGTTTTGGAGATGAAAAATCAGGAATATTCTCAGGATGATAAGGTGAAAATCTTAAACATTTTTCACCACCAACAACAGTTTTTCCAAGACCTACAGCTATATTTACTATTCCTTCTTCATATTTTTGATTTCCTACTGGATAGAAATTATAAGATTGCGCAACACCTGAGAAATCTGGATAAAACCTTCCACCATAATCCTTTCCAATTAACACTTGAAGAACAATTGCCATTTTTTCTTCTTCAATTTTTGATGATGTTGATTGTATATATGCTCTTGGTTCTTTAAAAAAAACTGATGCATATATTAACTTTATTGCTTGACTTAATTGATTTAACCTAATGCTATCATTTTTATGATTATTTGGTAACATAAAAGTCCTGTAAATACCAGCAAATGGTCTACTCTGAGAATCTTCAAGAAGACTAGAAGAACGAACTGCAATTGGTTTTTTAAAATAAACTAAAAATTTTCTTAAATCACTTTTTAGCTCGTCACAAATCTTACCTTTTAAAAATCTATCTGCTATTTCGCTATCGCTTAAATTTTCCTTAGTTATAATCTCTCGAAGGTTATTGTCGTTTAAGAATCTATCAAACTCAAGTGTCCCTATTACTACAGTACTCGGAACTGATATTTTAATATCAGGGTATTTTTCTTTAATATTATATCTATTTAAAAGCGTCCTAAGAAAAGCGATTCCACGACCTTTTCCTCCTAGAGAATCCCCTCTTAATCGTGTAAATGATGAATCAAATTCAAATTTTTGTTGTGAAAAATCTGTAATAGCGTCAAGTTGTCTTTCACGACGACTATCATTAAACATATGAAGAAGATGTTTTCTTATCTCGTTGAGATCTGTGAAATCAGATGCTTTTAATGGTCTAAGCTTCATAGCTAATTTAAATTCACCACGTGCCATAAGCCAGTTAGAAAAATCATTTCTATCTGAATGAAAGTGTATTGATTCCAATGGTACTTTTTGCATTGCTTGTTCAAATTCTTTCATATTTGACACATGGGTGATTTCTGTTGTTTGATTATGTATTCCTTCAATGGATTTTTTCCTGGTTTTTGTCTTTTTAGGTAAAAGAAATATAAAATCACCAAATCCAAGGTGCTTAAGTAAGAAATGTTCAAAGTCTTGTAATAATGATGGGGAATTTTTATATAGGAAACTAGCACCTATTGTTTCTGCTTTGGTTTGATTTTTTTCTTCAGAGGACTGCATTATAATTCTTATATATTTTGATTTTTTTCTAATATATTTAATTAATTCATAACCAGCATTTGGATCAAGTTTTCCATCTCTTTTAAAATTAATATCAGTGATAATTCCAAGAACATAATCTTTGTATTTTTCAAATAATTCTATTGCTTCTTCATAGTTTTGTGCAAGTAATATTTTAGGTCGAGCTCTTCTACGAAGAAGTCTTTGCATTTCATTAAGATCCTCAGATAGAGAATGTCGGGTTTGTTGAACAATTTCAGTATAGATAACAGGTAGAAACATCGAATAATAACGGATCGAGTCTTCAACCATTATTAAAATTTGTACATTACCATTAAGAGTATCGTGTTTAGCGTTTTTTATGTCTTCCACATATTTTATAATTGCAAGAAATAGAGCTGAGTCTCCAGTCCAGTAAAAAACACGATCAATTCCCTCTTCATTTTCTTGCTGTTGTGCTATACTGACATCTGCAGAGTCAGTTGCTAATAATATAACTGGTAAATCAGGATCAATTTTTTTGATTTTTTTACCAAAGTTATATGGATTCATACCTATATTTTTTGACATTGTAATTACTAGATCATAATGGCATTTCTCCAGATTTGACAATGCTTCCTCTCCTGAAGAAACGCGGGTTACTAGAGGAGGTGAGCTTAGTAGATGATGCTGATATTGCCCTGTCACAAGCTCAGTTATTAGCCCTTCTTCTTCAATTATAAAAGCATCATAAAGACTGGAAACAATAAGTATTTCTCTTACTTTAAAAGGCATTAAAATATGATATATTTTACTTTGAAGTTCTAGCTGTGTATCATGGTTTTCTTGTATATGAGTGACATTATGACATAATTCTTCATTTTTCATGTTTACCTCAAATACAATGGAAATCGATATAATAATTTTTATGTAGTAAATTTTAATAAAAAAGGAAAAAGAGTTTAATATCTCTTTTTAAACAAGTCCCTGATCAAGCATTGCGTCAGCAACTTTGACAAAACCTGCAATGTTTGCACCTGTTACATAATCAACATAGCTGTCTGTTTTTCCGTATTTAACACAGTTTTCGTGAATATTTTTCATTATCCAATATAGTTTTTTATCAACTTCTTCTCTTGTCCACATTAGTCTTTGGCTATTTTGTGTCATCTCAAGGGCACTTGTTGCAACACCACCTGCATTTGCTGCTTTACCTGGGCCATATAGTATTTTTGCTTCTTGAAATATTTCAATTCCCGCAGGTTCAGTTGGCATATTTGCACCTTCAGCAACACTTATACAGCCATTATCTACAAGAGTTTTTGCTTCATTTTTGTTTATTTCGTTTTGTGTTGCAGATGGAAATGCCATATCACATTTGATTTCCCATGGGCGTTTTCCTGCCTCATAGTCTACATTAAATTCATCTGCATACTCTTTGATTCTTCCACGTCGTATATTTTTCAGATCCATTACCCATGCAAGTTTTTTATTATCAATACCATCTGGATCGTAAATCATACCAGATGAATCAGAAAGAGTTATAGGTATAGCTCCAAGTTGAAGTAATTTTTCAACAGTAAATTGTGCTACATTTCCTGAGCCGGAAACTGTACAAATCTTTCCTTTAATTGTTTCTTTTTTTGTTTTCATCATTTCCTCAGCAAAATAGACACATCCATATCCTGTTGCTTCTGGTCTTATCAAGCTTCCACCCCAATTAAGTGCCTTACCTGTTAAAATGCCACTAAACTCATTTCTTAATCTTCTATATTGACCAAACAAATAACCGATTTCTCGACCGCCAACCCCTATATCTCCTGCAGGAACATCAGTATTTGGTCCAATATGTCGGTAAAGCTCAGTCATAAAGCTTTGACAAAAACGCATTACTTCTGCATCTGATTTTCCTTTTGGATCAAAGTTAGATCCACCCTTTCCTCCACCTATGGGTAGGGTTGTTAGGCTGTTTTTAAATACTTGTTCAAAGGCAAGGAATTTTAAAATACTAAGATTTACACTAGGATGAAGTCTAAGGCCTCCTTTATAAGGACCTATAGCACTATTCATTTGAATACGATATCCACGGTTTATTTGGATTTCTCCATTATCATCCATCCATGGAACGCGAAACATTACAACTCGTTCTGGCTCTGCAATCCTTTCTAAAATTTTTGCCTTCTTATATTTAGGATTTTTATCTATAAAAGGCATTATACTTTCAGCAACTTCCTGAACAGCTTGATGAAATTCTTTTTCACCTGGGTTTCTTTCAACAATATAATTCATAAACGCTTCAACGTTTTTATCCATAGTAGTCCTCCAATAGATTTTGGTGTTTCCCGTATTAACAATTCCTATTAAAACTTTATTGTCAATCTATTTATTATTAGATGTATAAAAAAAGTAATAGACTTTTAATAATTATAATGTATTAGCTTTATGATTTAAAAATCCATTTTTGGTGGAGGGATTTAAATGGAGGGTAATAAATTTACAAAAGCGGATGTTTTAAATATTGTTAAAAAAGAAAAAGTCCTTTTTATTAGATTGCAATTTGTTGATATTCTTGGGATGCCGAAAAATATTGTTATTCCAAGTAGCAGACTTGAAAATGCAATTGATCGAGGAATACCCTTTGATGGTTCATCTATTGCAGGATATGCAACAATCGAGGAATCAGACAAGATCGCCAAACCTGATCCTAATAGCTTTGTAATTCTACCTGAGGAAATTGAAAAAAGAAAAACAGCGAAGTTAAATTGTGATATCTATGAACCAAATGGCAGACGGTTCGAGGGTGATACTAAATATGTTCTTGAAAAGATTGTAAACAAGGCAAGAAAAATGGGATTTATTTATAATACAGGCCCTGAATGTGAATTTTTCTTGTTTAAAAAAGATGGTGATGAATCAACATTAATTCCGAATGATGCCGCAGGTTATTTTGATCTATCCCATCGAGATCTTGCAGAAGGTGTTCGTGCTAATATATCAATAGCATTAGATGGTTTTGGAATCAGAACTTATACTTCACATCACGAGGTTTCCGACGGTCAACATGAAATCAATTTTCATTATGCTGATGCATTAACTACAGCAGATAGGGTTATAACACTGAAATATGTTACAAAAGTAATCGCAAGAATCCATGGTCTTCATGCTAGTTTTATGCCTAAACCCATCTTTGGATTAAATGGTTCTGGTATGCATACTCATCTTTCATTATTTTCATTAAAAGATAAAAACGTCTTTCATGATCCTAATGATAAAAATCAGCTTAGTAAAACAGCTAAATATTTTATCGCAGGTCTCTTGAAACATGTCAAAGAAATGACAGCTATCCTCAATCCAACTGTTAATTCATATAAACGCCTTGTTCCAGGATATGAGGCACCTACATATATCTCTTGGGCAAATAGAAACCGTAGTGCACTTATTCGAATTCCAACAGGACGTGATGATAGTGCTCGTTGTGAACTTCGAAGTCCAGATCTCTCTGGAAATCCCTATTTACAATTTGCAGTATTGCTTGCAGCTGGATTAACGGGCATTGAAGAAAAGCAAATGCCACCTGAACCTGTAGAAAAAAATATTTATCAGCTTTCAAAAAAAGAAATGGAGAAATATAATATCCATCATCTACCTGAAAGCCTTGGTCATGCATTAAATTTAATGGAAGAAAGTACTCTAATAAAGGAGGCATTGGGAAAGCATATTTTTGATAATTTTATTCATGTAAAACAAAACGAATGGGAAGAATATAGAACACAAATCACTCCATGGGAAACTAAAAAATATTTACAAGTTTTATAATATTTTTTAAGGTGTTGTAATAAATATTTATTCTTATTTCTTTTCTAAGTAAAGCAAATCTTATAAATCCTTACTTTATTCAATTTTTCGAGGAGATGAAATGGGCTTTGAGATGCTGATTGTTAGCAATACACCTCTTGTAGGAGAGGAAGATCCTGATATTGTTGCAAAAAAATTCTTTGAACAAATTGGATATCTATCTAAAGGAAGCGATCCAGAGATACCATATAAAATATTCAATGAATTCTTTTTAAAACATCCAGATAAAGCATGGTATGTTGATGAGATTTCAACTTCTTTAAAAACATCAAAACCTACTGTGTATAGACATCTAAATAAACTTAAAGGATTTGATATTCTAGAAGAGGTCCAGATTTTTGATGAAAACACACAGCAGAATAAAAAGGCATATCGTCTAAGATATGGAAACATTCAAAAAGCCTGGAACTTTGTCGAAGCTCATTTAAAAGTTGCAATTGAAAATTATGGAAAAACAGTTGAACATTTACAAAAACTTATTGATAAAGAAAAGAAGGTAGTATAATGGAAAAGGATAAAAAATTAGAATTGACAGAAGGTTCTGTATATAAGATAACCTCTCTTGGAAGTAGGGATTCTATGGTTGAAACTGAAGGGATATTTAAAGGTTTTATCTCAATAGGTGTTGATGAAACAGGTCTCTTGATTGAACTTGATCAAAACCATGGCGATATGGCAGGAAAAACAAGGATTGTCCCTTTACATGTTATCCTTCTTATAGATGTTGTTGATGCAAAAGAAAACGAGAAAAAAGATGATTACAAAGGCATGACACACTACGTTGGATAAAAAAATTTACTATATGTATAGTAGTTCTTCAAATAAATTGGAATTTCATAATCCAAGATTTTTTTTCTTTCGCTTATAGAAATTGTCTTAAATCAAATATTTTTTAAAGGCAATGTAAAGAAAAAGGTTGATCCTTCACCTATACCTTTACTTTCAGCCCAAATTTTACCATTATGTCTTTCGATAATGCGTTTACAAATTGACAGCCCTAACCCACTAGAATCCAATTCATGTCTTGAATAATCTGCTTTATAAAAAATATTAAAGATATTCTCTATCTGTTCTTTTGTCATTCCCTTACCTGTATCCGTTATTGATATTGTAACAAAATCTTTTCCTTCTTTTGAGTTTATTTCTATGTAACCTTTTTGTTCAAGGAATTTAAATGAATTTGTTAATAAATTATAAAAGACTTCCTTTATTCTTAATTTATCTATATAAGCGTCTATATTAGACGGGACCTTGTTATCAATCTTAATTGATTTCTTGTCAAAAAGCATTTGGATATTAACAATAACTTCATCAGCTATTTCTTTTAAGTTTTTCTTTTCAAAAGAAAAATCTACATCTGGTGAGCTAATTTCTGCTAGTTTCAATGTATTCATAACTA
>CAZVNH010000134.1:0-7268 GCA_964628575.1 uncultured Thermoplasmatales archaeon
GTCCACGAGTTGGGACACTCAATTGCAGCTATGTCCTATGGAAGTGTGCCAGGTAGAATAGGTATGGGAGTTTACTATATTATGCCGGTATTGTTTTCAGATGTTACTAATGTATGGAAATTAAAAAGACATCAACGAGTGGTTGTGGATCTTGGAGGTATGTACTTACAAGGAGTTTTTTTAGTATTCTCATTTATATTGAATACTTTCCTTATTAAAAGTAATCTTCTTGCCATAGCTATTTTATTATCAGGATTTCAGATTTTTGGAAATTTTAATCCTTTTATAAAGTTTGATGGGTATTGGGTATTAGCTGATTTTCTTGGAGTAGCTGAAATAAAATCTATTATGATACAAATGTGGGTTAATTTATTTAAAAAATTATTTCGAAAACCTCAAAAATTTACTAGCTTAAGTAAAATGAAAAAAGTTGTTATATATATATATTCAATTTTTACAGCATTATTTTTTATATACTTTTTCTTGTTTTTAGGTAAATCTCTGAACTTGGCAGTTCAAAATATTTCATCGGATATTTTAAAACTTTATAAATTGGCTCCTTCAGAATTACACATTACTTTTGAAGGTATGACAAGATATCTTTCTACAAGAATTACAACTATCATTATTTTAATCTTTTTTGCACGTTTTATTTGGTCCTTTATCATAAAAAAAATTATTATAATATGTAAACAACAGGCAAGGAAGTATAAAAAGGAGGATGCGTATAGTGCAGCTAATTGATACATATCAGCATATTGATAAAAGAGAAATATTAGATTGTAGAGTTAAATCTATTAAAGAACTTGTTAGGCACTACGGCATAAATCTTAATTCCTATGAAGTATTTTTGCTTAGCGAAGCTTTTTCTTTTAATTACAGCAATATTAAAATTCCAGGGATTTCATTTGAAGAGTTACCTTATGCAACTGTTTCACATAATGATTTGGAGACAACTTTTTTACGTAAATTAAATATTGACTATCAAAAAGAGAAAATAGGGGCAGATAAGCATGAATGGGAATATATGAAGCAGCTGATTGATCAGGGTATGCCTATTATGTTTAAAATTGATAGCAGATTTTTAATGAGAGATGAAAAGGCTGTTACCAGTCAAAAGAAATTAAACCTTTATTATTTATCCACTCTTTTGTTAGTGGGCTACGATGAAGAAAAAGGCGATGCATTAATAGTTTTAACAAATGATGATGAGAAAGAAGATGTGAATAAGATTACTATAGAAGAATTTCAAAAATATAGATTTTCTGTGTGTGTACCCTTTTCGCCGGATGGGACATGCTTTTATATAAAAAAAGATGATATAATTAATAAGATTTGTAGGCAAGATGTTAAAAAGGCTATTTTGAGTAGTTTGAAAAATATAACAGATATTATGTTGAATAAAGGTGAGAACTATGAACTAAAGATGGGAGCATTTCAGGGTTCGGAAGTTAAAAAAGGTATATATGGTATGCAGAAACTTAGGGAAGATTTACAAAAACTGTTGGATCATTATAAAAACAATGACAAACATCAACATAAAATTATTCAGTTTTTATTGATTTTTTTAAGAAATAACATGATGTTCGGTAGTTATACTGCGTTTCGGTCAGAGTTTGGGAAATGCATAAAACACTGTGCAGACAAATATGGAATACTTGATTTTTATCCTGTTGTTTACGAGTTTGAAAAAATTTCACATAATTGGAGTAACCTTTTTAGTTTGCTAAGCAGTATTGCACATGTTAAAGATGATTTATCAGAAAAAATGAAAATGATTATAAATGTTTGGGAAAAAATTATCCAAGCAGAACAAGAACAGTTTACAAAAATTCAGGAGATTCTTTCAGAAAATTTTAAGTAAAGCATAATTTGTTAGTATGCTTTAAAAATAGTAGAAATAAAAATGTTGATGAATGGAGACTTAAACTATGAGTAAAAGAAATAATATAATATTAATTGCGATTATTATAGGAGTAGTGTTATTAGCAGCTTACATTTTATTTGACTTTTTGACAGATCACGAAAAAAAAGTTGGATATGTCGAAAATAATTATGGAAATACTTTGAGTGCGTCATTCAATTACTATGATGGTTCTAAAATTAAAACAGTAAAATTTGAAGAGGGAGATAATGTAAAGTTAAACTACTCTTTTAACTTGGAAGAAGGTAATTTACTGTTGAAGGTAAAGGATCAGGCTGGAAATGAGATTTTAAATAAGTCAGATGATTTTGGAGAAGTAACATTTATAATAGATAAGACACAAAAGTATACAATCAATGTTATTGCAGCTAAAGCAAAGGGAAACTATGTAATTACATGGAGTAAATAGTAAGCTATAGTATATAAAAATCATCTAATTGTTTTTGAAAATTATACAAAATATATGATTTAGAATAGTTGTCTGTAAAGTATATTATTCAGAGTATGCAGACTATAAACATAGGAAGTAGATTTGTAAAGCTTAATAACAGAACTCTGAAATTGAAGCTTTACAAACTACTAGTTGATATATCAAAAAAGTTCTGTGATGGATGAATTTTATTGGGGACATTATTGTAGGAGGATATATGGATGATATAACTAACATCCTAGATAATTTTAAAGGTGCTGATACCATTCCAGCTCTTCTTGCACGTTCTGCAGAAAGGTTTCAAAATAGAATAGCTATAAGGTCAAAGATTATGGGAATTATGGTTGAAAAAACATACTTACAGCTCAAAAAGGATTCCGATGCAGTGACTGTAAGTATTGAAAAAATGGGCATAAAACAGGAAAAGATAGCTATTATAGGGAAGATAAGTTATGAATGGATTGTGACTTATTTTGGAGTAACTGGATCAAAAAATATTGTAGTTCCTATTGATAAGGATTTGAGTGCTGCTGATATTGAGAGGTTACTTGACTTGGCTGATGTAAGTGCAATTTTTTTTGATAAGAGTCACATGGACGTTGCAGAGTACATTAAAAAACAATGTAAAAATATAAAATTATTTGTTTGCTTTCAGAATACAGAGGGTTTTATTTCACTTTCTGATTTTATTAAAACACAATATAATAATGTGTCGGATATAAACATACAGGCAGAGCAAACGGCAATGATTGTTTTTGCATCTGGGTCAGACGGTGTGAGCAAGGGTGTAATGCTTTCACATCAAAATATTTGTCATGATATAATTTGTTCTGCAAATTTGATCGGTAAAGATACTTTTGTACCTGGAGAGCGTACTATGCCCGTACTGCCAACACATCATATGCTGGAAATTACGTGTGAAGTACTAACTTTAATGTTGTATTATGGGATGACTATGTGCATTGGTGATGGTTTAAAGAATTTCTCAAAAAATTTGAAACAGTTTAAGCCTAATATGCTGATATTGGTACCAATGATTGTAGAAAGTATTTATAAACGTATTTGGAGAGAGGCAAAGCAATCTGGAAAGGATAGGAAACTAAAACTTGCTATTAAGCTAAGTAATTTTTTATTGAAGCTAAAAATTGATATCCGACATATTTTGTTTAGAAATATATTGGATTCGTTAGGTGGAGAACTGCGTGTTATTGTATGTGGTGGTTCATATATGGATCCAGATTTGGTAAATAAATTTGGGGTATTTGGTATAAAATTGCTAAATGGATATGGGATTACGGAGTGTTCACCAGTCGTTGCTTGTAATCCTGCAAATAATATAAAGAAAGATTCTGTAGGACTTATTGGTCCTGCTCCATATTGTCAAGTTAAAATAAAAGATAATGAGATTTTAGTCCGTGGAAGTATTGTTATGCAGGGCTATTATAAAGATGAAGATGGTACAAAAGAAGTTTTTGATGGAGAATGGTTTAGAACAGGGGATTTAGGATATATAGACAAGGAAAATTATTTGTATATTACAGGCCTGAAAAAAGATCTAATTATTTTAAAAGATGGAAATAATATTTCACCAGTAGAACTTGAGCAAGCCATTGAGGCTTACCCACTAGTTGAAACTGTACTTGTATATGCAGTTCATAATGATAAGAATGATATTTTGGCAGCTGCAGTATATCCAAATTATAAGTATGCTATGGACAATGGTATTGAAGAGCCAAAAGCAGCTATCGAAAAATTAATTGATGAAATAAATATGAGTTGGCCTAGATACAAGCGTATTGTAAGGGTTAAATTATATAAAGAAGCATTTGATAAAAGAGAATTAAGAAAGCTAAAACGTACAAATAATTAATGAGAAGGAGAATTTATTGTTATGAAAAATGAACACAACCAAGAAAAAATTGCAAAAATCAAAAAAGTGATAGCACAATTTACAGATGTTGAGTTCCAAGATATTAAGTTAGAATCAGAACTAACTTGTGATTTAGGCCTGACTTCATTTGATTTAGTTTCTTTATTATCGTCTTTGGAAGATGAGTTTGATATTACAGGAGACGATATGAATGTAAAAAATATAAAAACAGTGGAAGATGTGTGCAATTCAGTATTAATATGAGAAAATAAACTTAAGTTTAAATAGATTTTAAAATTGCAAGAGGTGATAAAAATTAATAAGTTTATAAGATATATGTCCCTAAAGGAAGATGTTTCAAAAGCTATGCAGCAGTGCGATAATAAGCAGGTTGCCCAGGATATAGTGGAGTTTTGGAAAGAGAAAAAAGAAAAGTATACATACAGTTTAGAAAATAAAAAATATTACATAAATAGCTTTTTACCAACATTTCCTAGTGCTGCATGGAATAGAATGTTAAATGGAATAGATAAGATTTCAAATTATGATAAGCGTGTTCCACTCCAAGCAGATATTGTTGTGACTGGAGAGTGTCATTGTCAATGTTGGCATTGCTTTAGGTCAAAATATGAATCAAAAGATATGAGCCTTGCTAAAATAAAAGAATGTATTGAATCATTATATAAAATGGGGACAGCATCAGTTGGAATAACAGGTGGTGAGCCTATGTTAAGAAATGATATTATAGATATTATTAGGTCTATTCCTGATGGAATGGAGGGAGTACTGTTTACAACCGGGCACAAGATTGATGATGAATTTGCTTCAAAAATTAAGGATACAAATTTAACAAGATGTATAATCAGTTTAGATCATTTTGATGAAGAAGTAGCTTGTAGACTTAGAAATAATTCTAATGCATTTAGAGATGCTCTTCAGGCAATAAAAATATTAACAGAGAATAATATATATACAGCTGTTACAGTATGTGTTACTAATGAATTGTTGAAGCCTGGTTATCTGGAAAAGTACTTTGAGTTAGTTGAGAAATTAAATGTGCAAGAGGTACGTGTAGTACTGCCGATTCCCCAAGGAAATTTGGAAGGAAGTGCTGTGGGAAGATTCTATGGAAAAGCAATGGGGATAGTAAAGCAATTAAAAAAAGACCATGCATCTAATGAAAAGTTTCCGATAATAGTAAATTTTTGTGAATTTGAAAGTATAGATTATCTTGGTTGTGGAGCTGGCTCTAATTACATATCTATAAATAATGACGGACAGGTTACGCCATGTGTTGCAGTACCACTGGCATTTGGAAACGTTTATGAAGATTCTTTAGAGAATATATATTACAATATGGGAGAATGCTTTCCAAAATCAGGCTGTGTATGTTTTGGTATTGCTTCTGGTAGTGTAATTGCTAAAGAAAAGATAGATACCACTGTTACTCCACTACCAGAGAATATATCATATGAAATTGCTAGAAAATGCAAACCAACACAAAGAGCAGATCTATTTCAGTATTGTTCAGCAAAAGGAAAGGTAAAAAATATTATATAAACATATAAGAAATAATGATATATTTTAATATTAGGATACCCTGTGATCTGGATGTTTCTTCTAATATCACAGGGTTTGGCTTAATTTGAAAATACATGTATAATCGCAATGATGAATACGGTTTATTTTTAACCCATTATCTCTAAAAAATTTGTTAAAATCAAGTTCTAAAAAATGTTTAAAATTTTTAGACTCTAAAAAGTGGACAATTAAAAACATAAGTTTTTGAAAAAGTTTTTTTGGTTGTTCCCATTCTATGACAAAAATTAATCCGTCAGGCTTTAACACTTTTTTAGCTTCATCTAGTAT
Source organism: uncultured Thermoplasmatales archaeon (assembly GCA_964628575.1). Lineage (GTDB taxonomy): Archaea > Thermoplasmatota > E2 > DHVEG-1 > DHVEG-1 > CAZVNH01. The sequence goes on from CAZVNH010000134.1 coordinate 6,094, forward strand.
TTTTTTTGCCAAAGGCTTGCCTACTTCATGTAGAACCAATGAAATAATAACAATATCAAAATCGTTAGCTTCAAAGTCTAAGTTTACTGCATTCATTACAACTGTTTGTATATTATGAAGCTGTTTTTTTGCTATCTTTTTGTTGGCAATAGCCAGCATATCCTTTGAAATATCAATTCCAACTATAGTGGAATTTAGCTTTTGTTCAGCAATTAAAATACCATTGATGGCTGTTCCGGTACAAACATCTAAGATTTTGACTGGATGTTCCGGCAAATAGTTTAATATGGTTTGACGGGGACTTTTACTCTTACGGGAAAAAAAGAAAATCTCACATAAATCATAAATTTTGGATATTAATCTATAACTAAAATTAATCTTCATTACAATCTCCTATTATTAGTATTTGAAAAAAATTAATATAAAATTTAAAATTTTTAAAAAACCTATTTTGAGAAAACAAAAAACTTTACTATTATATATTGTTATATTCTTTAATATAATGAGCTTACATTGAAATTATACAATAAGCAAATGTATATATCAAATGAAATATATGTAAAATATAAAAAATTTTTTATATTTGAACTCTAAGAAAGTTGACATATATAAAAAAGGAGATGGATTAACTATATTTATTGTAAATTCAATTGTATTTTAATAAAAAATCATAAACAGTTTACTATTAATAGTAAAGATATTTCATTGTAAATTCGAGATTAATAAGCAAAAATAATCTTGACATAAAAAGGATTTTATGCAATAATATCTAAAATTCATCGATACAATTTAAAATTGTATCGATACAGTCAGGGAGGATAATATTATGAATGATAGATATGAACTAAATAAAAATCTTGCTCAAATGCTAAAAGGTGGCGTAATAATGGACGTTACCAATGCTAAAGAAGCAGAAGTAGCCCAAAAAGCCGGAGCAGTAGCTGTAATGGCATTGGAAAGAGTACCTTCTGATATTAGAAAACAGGGTGGAGTAGCAAGAATGTCAGACCCAAAAATGATTAAGGAAATTAAAAATGCAGTTACAATACCTGTAATGGCGAAAGCAAGAATTGGACATATAGTAGAGGCTCAAGTGCTCGAATCTCTTGGAATTGATTATATAGATGAAAGCGAAGTTTTAACACCTGCTGATGATATGTTTCATATAAATAAAT
>CAZVNH010000135.1:0-3494 GCA_964628575.1 uncultured Thermoplasmatales archaeon
ATAGCGTAAGAGATCATTTTATGAAATTTCATTTCATCTACCCTGGAGGCACATGGGCAACTGGTATGCAGCATATGCCTTCTGATCCTTTTTCTCCACCACTTGGTGTACTCTATCTCAGTTCAACCCTGGAAAACGAAGGCCATAAGGTAAGTGTAACAGATTATTGGGCCGAAAAATATGAAAGAGAAAATCTTGAAAAAAAAGTAAAAGGCTCTGATGCAATTGGAATATCAATTACTGGTTTTAATATTAATGAATCTCTACAAATATGTAAAGTAATAAAAGAAATAGATAAAGATATACCATTAATAGTTGGTGGACCTCATGTTACAATATACCCTAATAAAAGCCTAAAACAATGTAATGCAGAGATAGCTTTAGAAGGAGAAGGTGAACCATGTATCATAAAAATCGCAGATGCTCTGGAGGGAAAAAGAAAATATAGTGAAATCGAGGGTTTATATTTCTGGGATAATAAAAAAATAAAAAAAGGAAAACCGCCAGCGCTTGTAAAAGATCTTGACACTCTAAGTTTTCCATCAAGACATCTTGTAGATAACTATGAATACGGCTATCTTTTTGGATCAAAAGTTGGTAAAGGAAAAGCAACCTCGATGTTGTCAAGTAGGGGTTGTCCTATGAAATGCAGATTCTGTCAGAGAAACTTTTTTGGTATGAATACGTTTAGATCAAGAACCGCAGAAAATGTTTTTAAGGAATTAAAATTTATTGTTGAAAAAAAATATCGTACAGTTCTTTTTGTAGATGATAATTTTCTTGTTGACAAAAAAAGAGCTGAGAAAATAATGGATTTAATAATACAGGAAAAATTAGATGTTGAAATGTGGGCTGAAGCAAGAGTAACATCAGCAGATGTAACTCTTTATAAAAAGATGAAAAAAGCAGGATTCAAGGTTATTGCATTTGGAATAGATGGTGGAAATCAAAAAGTTCTTGATTTTTATAATAAAAAAACCTCTATGGATCAAATCTATAAAGCAGTTAATATGAGCCGAAGACTTGGTTTTTACACCTATGGAACATTTATACTTGGTGCTCCAATTGAAAAGGAACAAGATATTATGGACTCTATTAATCTTGCAAAAAAACTTCCTCTTGATTTAGTAGCATTTTTTGTTCTTGAATATGGTGCAGGATCACCTCTTTGGGAGGAAGCAATAAAACAAGGAAAAATAAGTAGAGACGAGTATCTTGTTTTTGCTGATTCAAAAAGAGATCTTGGAAGCTTTACAAAAGAAGAACTTGATGCCTATGCTCAAAAAGCACATAAAGAATTCTATATAAGACTGAAATATTTAACAGATCAGATTATTTGGAGTTTTAGAAGATGGGATTTCAGGCTTATCAAAGCATTACTAAAATTATCTGTTAGAACAGATGTCACAGAATCCTATTGGGGGAAATAAATTTTTATCATAACGCTATTAAATCATATGTTTATTTTCTGAAAGAATCTATGAGCGATAAAAAAATCGAAAATGAACCTATTAATATTGCGCTTTTGTTTATAATTGTTCCAACAATTATGCTGATTGTTGGTTATTTTATATATCCTTATCCAGCATCAACCATTGAAAGTACACTTATTCAGATTCCAATGTTTTTAGGTTTAATTCTTCTTGGAATTGGATTTTTTATAAAAACTATTGACTTAGGAAATAAAGTTAAAATATTTGGTTGGAGTGTTTTTGCATTCTTTTGGGCTACACAACCAACAACTCTTTATCTTGGTGAAGATGGAGATATATTCAACGCAGCTGTTTGCGTTATAGGTGTATATTTCCTATTTTATATTGCATATCATGAATGGTTATCAATTAAAAGAAAAGAAAGTATTAGTTGTTTAAACTGGCTTGCTGGCGCATCAGCAATAGCAGGACTAATATATTTTGGAATTGAGCGTACCTTTATTGCATCATGGCTTATTGATGTTGTAGCTTCTCAAAGTGGATGGATTCTTAATGCTGTTATAGGTGATGTTGAGGTTATTGGTAATATTATTTATTGGAAGGGAAACTATGTTGTTACAATCATTTTTGCATGTACTGCTATTCAAGCAATGGTTATTTTTGTAGGTATGATTGGAGCGTTTATTGTTACCAGGCCAGAAATTATGATGAGCAGGAAAATCAAAGGATTATTAGTTACAGTAGTTCCAATTTATTTTCTTAATCTTTTGAGAAATGCACTTGTAGGGCTTTTACTTGCAAAAGATATTGTTGATTTTAATCTTGCACATAATGTTATTGCAAAAATAGGAGCATTAATAACACTTATAGTACTCTTGTTTATTGTTATTAAGATTCTTCCTGAGATACTTGATGAATTATATTGCATTAGTGATTTACCTAAAAGAAAAGGACCTCTTGAAAAACTTATATGGAGTAAAAAATAAAAATGAAATTTGCTAAAGGCTCTAAAGAACCAATTATAATTTCCCTTTTACCTATTTTAATATTTATTTTATTGTATATTGTTTTTCTAGGAGAGATAGTCGGTTTTGTTTTATTATTTTTTGCAATTGTTATGAGTATTTTAACAGTTATTCTCTTGATATTTTTTCGTGATCCAGACAGAAAAATTGGCAGTGGAATAGTAGCTGTTGCTGATGGAAAAATACGTAATATATCTAAAATAATTGATGAAGATGTAGGATCTTGTGTTAGAGTTTCTACTTTTATGAATATTAATAATGTTCATGTTAATAGAATGCCACTTAATGGCGTTATTAAATCTCTATATCATATAAAAGGTGGTTTTATACCAGCCTTTAAAAAGGAATCTGAGCGAAATGAAAGAGTTATTTTTACAATACAAACAGATATTGGATTAGTAAAGATTATTTTAATAGCTGGAACTCTTGCTCGACGTATTGTGCCATATGTTTTAAAGGGAGATAAATTAAAAAAAGGTGAAAAAATTGGAATAATACGTTTAGGTTCAAGAGTAGATTTATATCTTCCTACAAAAAAGAATGTTAAATTTTTAGTTAAAGTGGGTGACCATGTCAAAGCTGGTGAATCCTCAATTGGAAAGATCAATGATTAGATTATTATCAGTTGCTGATATTCTATCTATTGGTAACGCAATTTTTGGAGTATTTGCAATCTTTGTTTTGTTTTCTGATTATATTGGTGGAATTGACTTTAGAATTCATTTATCTTTTTCATTTATTCTCATCGCTCTTCTTCTTGATGGTATCGATGGAATTATTGCTCGAAAAACCCATAAAAGTGAGATAGGTGAATATCTTGAATCAATGGCTGATATGACGTCTTTGGGAATTGCTCCAGCTGTTTTTATTTATATTATTTATTCAGATTTAATCTCATGTAGTAATATCAGACTTTTGTATCTTTTTTTTGCATTGATTTTATTAATTGGTTTTGGAATTATTCGCTTGGCAAGTTTTCATTTAATGAAAGAAGACAAGGTTTTTGTTGGCCTGCCTGCTTCAGTAAGTACTATTA
>CAZVNH010000135.1:3504-7074 GCA_964628575.1 uncultured Thermoplasmatales archaeon
TTTATTTTCATTTTACCAAGTATAGTAATTATTGCTGCTGCAATGATTTGTAATCTACGTTTTCCAAAGCCTGGTATTAAATTCAATGCTGTAGCAGCTGTTTTAATAATTATAGCAATTATTCTTGGAAAAAATTTCTATGGGATAGGACCTTGGCTATTATTCTCTGCAATAATCATCTACTCAATTGGTGGTCCAATCTATATTAAATTTTTAAACCGATTTTAATAAAAAGATTTCTAAACAAAAAACGTATTACATGCTGCATATTATGGACGATATTCCAAAAATAGGTATTACTGGTATGCCTAGTGTTGGTAAAACCGATACCTTACTTAAAATTATTCATACCCTCGAAGACCATGGATATGTTGTTCAGGGAATGGTTACAGAGCCAATTATTGTTAAAAAGAAACGTGTAGGCTTTAATGTAAGAAACTGGCAGACTAAAGAAAAAGAAGTTTTTGCACATATAGATTATGAAACCAAGGAGAAAGTAGGAATATATGGTGTTGATATAACAGCTCTTGAAAACGTTGGTGTTCCTGCGATTCGAGAGGCAATAACAGATGAAAAGGTAAATATTATTGTAATCGATGAAATCGGTAAAATGGAGATGCTTTCTGAAAAATTCTGTGAAATGGTTATAGAAGCTCTCCACTCAGATAAACCAATACTTGTAACTCTACATAAAAAATCAAGGACACCACTATTACAAGATGTTAGACGTCGTGATGATATCAGAATCTTAGAAGTAACACCTGTAAACCGTAATCTTTTACCATACAAAATCGAAAAGATAATGGAAGAAAAACTTCCACCATTATTTTAAAATGAAAAAAAGCAATAATACAACAATTATTTCTGAAGGATCATCTAAGATATTGGTTTATAATATAAAAAAAACTGATTTAGGACCTGCATCAAAAGAAAATGTTCCTTTTTATAATCCTTCTATGGAATTAAACCGTGATATCTCAATAATTGTTGGTCAATGGCTTGTTAACAATAACGAAAAAAATATTAGATTACTTGATGGACTAGCTGCCTCTGGAATTCGTGGTATTAGACTTGCAAATGAGTTAATAGGTAGTTTTGAAGTAATAATTAATGACTGGGATGAAAACTCCTATGATTTAATCAAAAAAAATATAGATAAAATAGAGAAAAGAAATATCAGACCAGAAAAACAAAATCTAAACACTCTTCTTTCGCAAGAAAAATTTCATTATATTGACATTGATCCATTTGGTTCACCTGCATATTTTATAGATTCAGCTATGAGAAGCATAGAAAACAATGGAATTATTGCTTGTACAGCAACTGATACAGCAACTCTTTGTGGTGTTTACCCAAAAGTATGTATTAGAAGATATGGATCTGTTCCATTTCATTCTAATGTTATGAAAGAAATAGGACTTAGAATTCTTATAGGATATTTATGTAGAATTGCAGGTGTTTATGATAAAGGAATTGAACCGTTGTTATGTTATACATCTGATCATTATTTCAGAATCTATATCAGAATTAAAAAAGGTGTTAGCAATTCAAATAAATCAATTAAAGAGATGAAAGTAATTAAAAAAGGTAATAGAATTGGATATGAAAATATTATCAAAGATATTGGACCATTATGGATGGGAAAACTTGGTAATCAAAGAATAATCAGAGATTTAATAGCGATTCTTTTTGAAAAAAAACTTAAAACTAAAAACCAGATTTGGAAACTTCTTGATATTTTAGAAGAAGAATCAACTGCTCCTGCTTTTTATTATACAACTGATGATTTATCATCAAATATGAAGATATCTCCACCAAAAATAAAAACAATATTTGAAAAACTTAAAAATAAAAAATATGATATTTATAGAACACACTTTGCAAATAATGGTTTTAAAACAAATGCACCATTTGATGAAATAAAAAAAATATTAAGTTAAAGGTGTAGGAGGTATTCCTTCAGGTAAAGGTGGTTCAATATCAGGTGTTTCCCAATTATGAAGATTCTCTACATTTACAAGTAGATACATGAAAACAGGAAGAGTAGTCTTCATCCAATGTACAAGATTATCATGTTTACCTCCTCCCCACATTGGCTCATAATCAGTTGACAATATTTCAAAACAATAAGAGGGAATCCTGAATTCTTTAAAAACCCAATGATGAGCAAAACCTGCTCCAGGAAAAGATATTTGATTAGGGTATACAACGCCATATTCTGTGTTTTTATTAAACCAATCAAGTGTTTGAGATAAAACCTGAACTTCATTATTTGTTGGAAAAAACTCTGGTTTGTAATTGATATCAACAATCGTACTGATAATATGCAAAGCTGTATGACAATCAACATAAAAAGAAAGACTTGGTCTTAATGTTTTCATAAAATCACTTAGAGCTTTGGTTTCTATCTCTGAAAAAGGATATCGGCCACTATTAGTCCAATACTTATTTTTAATAAATTTATCTAAGCCAAGCTTTTCTATAATTTTTGGTCTTTCGATATATGATTTTTTGATTACTCCAAAGATTTTACCAAGTGGGATACTTCCGCCTATGACTCTACCAAAATGTGCATCAAAATTTCTATTTAGGTCTATACCATTATCATTCCATCGTTCATCTTTCTCTCTTCCATCAGGGTTTAATAATGGAATAATATATACCTCTGTTGTATTCAGAATTTTACTAATTGTATCATTAGAGTGATAGTTTATTAATAGAAATTCACATAGATACAAACAGGCTTCACCTGCTTCCCATTCACAACCATGAATACAACCATCAATTAAACAGGAGTATTTATTACTATTATTTTTTTCATTTGTTATTCTTATATACCAGATATCTCTTCCTAAAACACTTTTTCCAATTGAAAAAACATCTACAAGTTGTGGATATTTACTGTTAAAATTATTTAACATCTGTGTAGTACCCTGATAATCATGGTATTCTCCATCCTTCCAATCTGGTAAAACTAAGGAAGTGTTTACTTCTTGGTCTTTTACTAATGTTTTATCTGATTCATCTAATTGTTTTTCTGTAGTTTCTAAAGAATAGAATTTAACTGCAAGCATAATAAAAATTACGAAAATTACCGTTAGAATAATAATTATCTTATTTTTCATTTTTATAGTTAATATTTATCTAATAATATATATAAAAATTTTTTGTTAAATGAGTATAACTATTTATATAAAAACTAATTTGTAAATAATATTTGACTCATTAATCAATTCAGTTAAATAAATCATTTAATAATGGAAAAGGTCAAAAAAGATGATTTTATACTTAAATCTTAGAATATGAACATAATGATAAAAAAATTAAAAGTCGGAGTTTTAGCTTCAGGCGGAGGAACAGATCTACAGAGCATTATAGATGCATCAGAAAAAAAAATGATTAATGCAAATGTAGTTATTGTTATTAGTGATAATAAAGAATCTTTTGCACTAAAGCGAGCAGAAAAACATGATATACCACATTATTTTATAGATCCAAAATCAAAAGAAAATGAAGATTTTGATAAAGAAATAGATAAAATCCTTGAAAAACATAAGGTTGAATTAGTAG
>CAZVNH010000136.1:0-626 GCA_964628575.1 uncultured Thermoplasmatales archaeon
GATATATGCATTAAAATGTTCATCATATATAAGAATGCTTTTACCCAGTCCAGTTCCAGCACCAATAATAACTTTGGTTGAATGTTTTGTTTGGTTATTTTCTGGTTTTATTATTAAAAAATCTTGGGGATTTTTTTGATTTAATAGATTTATACCATAACCAATAGCTTGAAAATCATTAATAATATTAATCCATTCAAGAGATGTTTGATTTTTAAGATCATCGATATTAATATCCCATTTAACATTAGTCAATTTAGCAGATTTTTTATCAGCAGAAACCACTCCAGCAGCTCCTATACAAACTGATTTAACATTAATATTATAATTTTCTTTAGAATATTTCAATATCTCATTAAAAGCTGGGACTAGAGAGGTAAGTTCCTTACTTTTAAAATTTAATGAGTATAACAATACTGGTTTTAAATTTTTAATTCCAGCTATACACAAATTTGTATTAGTCCCACCAATATCAACTCCAAGCACATAAGAATGAAATTTTTGTTTGATTATTTCTTCATCAAAATTTTTCACATTATAATTCATATATATCACATTAATTTGTAATTATTTCCTAAGCTTTGGAAAAAGCATAGGAACTTCTTTTATGTATTTTTTATACCCTT
>CAZVNH010000136.1:636-7051 GCA_964628575.1 uncultured Thermoplasmatales archaeon
TAGTGGTATGAATAGAAATATGAGTAGTATCAACGAAGATGTTTGAGTTACATAATCAGCAAGGTAAAATAATGAGCCTAAGATCATTGACTGAAGAAAAATGGACATAAAATTAGCAATAACAAAAATAATAAAAGCAATAACAGAAAAGCTCAGTATTACAAAACTAAAATATAAAAGAATAGCACCAAAATACATTGGGTGTCTGATTCTTGAATATATATCGGTTTTGATAACAATCAGTGTCTTTCTTTCTTCTTTAAAGATTTTTTTATGAGCTTTTTGAATAAAATATCCTGCAATTATAAATAAGAAAAGAAATAGAATAATCCGATAATACCACGATAAAATATTCTGCCATGGACCAGATATTTTTAATAAAAAGAAATCAATTGTCATTCCAATAAAAAAAATCACTATTAAAATTAGTTGTCCAGTATCACCCCATCTATGTTCACCAGCTAAATCCTCTCTATGCTCATGACTTTGTCGCTTATATCCTTCACACATTTTAAACACTATTATTAGTTGATAGTTAATAATTCAATAACTAATAAAAATTTCATAATATTTTGCTCCAAAATATAATATAAGTATTTTAATCAGTAAGTATTAATAGAGAAAATAAAAAAACTATTAAGATAACAATATTAAAAAGGATTATAATCAATATTTAAACAAAAAAAAAGCAGGTTCTAAGTGTTAAGTTTTTTTAAAACATTTTAAAATAAAACAAAAGTTTATTAAGAATTAAAAATAATATATATTATACATGATAAAAATTCTATTCAAATTAAAGATAACAAGTATTCTAACGATATTAATTCTATTATGTAGTTCTATCATTATTTCTGGAAATGAAAATAGATATAACGTATATGAAAAAAAGGATTATGAATACTCATACGATAAGTTAGATCTTCAATATGTATACAATATCACTGAGAATCTAAGTGATATAGTTTTTACAGAATATAATGAGTCAAACGGAGAAATTGCCAGAGGTAGAGCATATGGAACAAAAGGTGAACATAAAGCAGCAGAGATATTATCAGAAAATATGAGTAAACTAGATCTTTGGACGTGGAATGAAACTATTACTAATCTACCTTCGCTCCCAGATGTTGCATCAGCTATGTGGATTAACGAATACAAGATTGTTGTTAAAAATCTTACAAGTGGTGTTAATAAAACAATAGATGGATATATTTACCCACCAACAACTGGGCCAAGAGGTCAACATAATAAATTAGATCATATTTACAACTTTACTAATTTAAAAATAATACCTACTCCTAAAAATACAATCTCAACTTTAAAAAATCTTAAAGAAGTATCAAATGAGAAGTATGTATTTTTCGAGGAAGGAAGCGCATTTAAACCTGATAAAGAACCATATCCAATACAAAGTATTCTTCAGAAAATTATAGGCCCATATAGTGATTTTACAATTTTTTATGGAAGCGTAATGCAAATGTTAGAAATGAAAAAATGGTATTATCTTTATCCAAGATGTCAAGGTTTATTAACATATGATTTTACAAATGATACTTATAATATGGGCAATGCTCGGTTTACCTTACCAGTAATCTCTATTAATGGTACAATTGGAAAAGAAATAAAATCTGATATAGAAAATTATAGACTTGATTTCTATTTAAATCAATCTTATATAAAGCAAGTTGAAAGTTATAATGTAATAGGTCAGTTAAATGGAACTGGACCTGATAAAGATAAAATTGTGATAATTGATTGCCTATATGATGGATGGTGGTGCCAGGCAACTGCTGATTCAGCAATTGGAATGGCAATGGTACTTGGAATTGCAAAATGGTTCAAAGACAATAATGAAACACCAAAATATACTATTAGATTCATTGGTTTTGCAGGTGAAGAACATGGATATCGAGGAGCTCAATATTACCAAGCAATACATCAAGATGAAGATATAATATATGTATTTGATCTAAACCAATTAGGTTTTTCTCAGGAAGAACCTGAATTATATTTAGATTTTTTAGGTAGTAATTTAGGATTTTTAAATGATATATTTGAAATTGCAAAAAAGGGCGATTATTCTGAACGAACAGGTTATGCTGGTATTAGGAAATTTTTTATGCCACGTGGAGCACCTAGCGATGATCAGCCTTTTGCTAGATATCAAAAAAATTGTAAAACAGTATGTTTTTTAAAAGGATACTATTGGATTTTACATCATCGAGATGGACTGAATCACACTGTTGGTGATACAATGGATTATTTTGATCCAGAAGATGTAAATGTTACTGGTGAAATTATATTAAACATCGTAAGATATATAACAACTAATTGGTGAGAGTAAAATACAAAAAATAAAAACTTATTTTCAAGAAGTTCAGAAGAAATAATATATGAACTGATTAATAAGAGGAAAGCTATTTTTTCTCTAAATTTTTAGTCAATATTTCGCTAAGTCATTTTAGTTATACATTAGATAGTAATCTTATTGATAACTATTTAAAGAAATAAATCAAATTTTATATAGATTTGGGATTAAATCGGGAAAAAAGCAAATAAAATAGCATGAATATAAATAGATTAAGAAATGATACAAATTCCAAAAAACAAAAATATTATTCCTTCATCTAAAGAAAAAATAATACCAATAATTGTAATTCTAAGTATTATAAGTGCTATAACAGGACTGGTAATATCTTATTTTTTTATTAATGAAAAAGACGCTAATAATTCAACAACTTCATATAATTTCGATAATAATTATAAAGTTATTTTGGAGTCATATAGTAGTATAATTGATATAAATAATATCTCTTCTAATAGCTCTTATAACGAAATAACAGTTTTAGATAGCTTATTTATCAACGAGATAATGGCAGACAATGATATAACAATTGCAGGGCCTGATATGAATTATCCAGACTGGATTGAATTATACAATGCAGGTAGTGAATCATTAAATATATCTGGTATGTACTTAACTGATGATCTAACTAATCCAACAAAATGGCAATTTCCAAATGGTACAACAATTGATTCAGATGGATATTTATTAATCTGGGGAGACGGCTATACAGGTCATGAAGGACTATATGCCTCCTTCAAGCTTAATGCCAATGGTGATTCTGTAGCCTTATTTGATAGCGATGGTAAAACTTTGATAGATTCAGTTACGTATAAAAAACAGATCAGGGACACTTCATATGGACGTGTACCTGATGCAGGAGATAATTGGGAATATCTATCACATCCTAGTCCTGGTTGGACAAATGGTGAGAAAACATCTGATAATGAAACTTCTTTTTGGATATTGCCTTTACTAATATTTTTAATAATTATTGTATTGTTTACCATAATCACGCTCAGAAGAACTTTGATAAGGAGGGATTATAGATGATTGAACGTGAAGGAATCCCTCTGAGACATGAATTGAAATATAGTATCTGTAATGTACAATACCATCTTCTTAGTAGAAAGCTTAAAACTGTTCTTAAACCAGACTCGCATGCCGGACCTGATGGCCGCTATCATATTAGAAGTCTTTATTTTGATGATTTCAGAAACACTGCTCTTTTTGAGAAACAAGCAGGAGTTTCACATCGAAAGAAATATCGAATACGAATATACAACCTCAATGATGATGTTATTAAGCTTGAGCGTAAGAGTAAATTAGATTATTATATCAGCAAGGAAATATCTAATCTTACAAGAGAAGAAGCAGATTGCATTATAGCCGGAAATGTTACTTTTTTAGCTAAATCAGATAATCGTCTTCTAAGAGCTTTCTATTTAGAATATAGACGTAATATACTACGACCCAATGTTATTGTTGACTATTACCGTGAGGCATATGTTTATCCAGTAGGTAATGTCCGTATCACATTTGATACAGGGCTACATACAGGTCTCAATTCAGTAGATCTATTTAATAAAGATACTCTTACAATGGGGATTTCAGATTATCCTATAATATTAGAAATAAAATATGATAACGTTTTGCCTGAGATTATAAGGGGTTTACTTCCTTGTACTATTAAACCATGGCAGGCAATAGGAAAATTTGTTATCAGTAAAAAATTCAATAAATACAATGATTGGGAGGATCAATAAATGATATTTTATAAATTTAATAATAAATTGAAAAAAAATCTACAAGGAGGTATATCTCTTGAAAAATAAGAAAACACAAAAGAAAAAAATACAAAAAAGGATCAATAAAAGAACATTTGAAAGTCATCGAATAGCTTTAAAACCTTATAAAACAGAGGTGATAGTATAGACTTAAATGAGCTTATAAATTCTTTTGCAAATCCAACTAATACTTTTCAGGATTTAACTGTTGAACGGGTTATATTGTCATTACTTGCTACATTTGTTATATCCTTATTTATCTTCTATATCTATAAAAAGACATTTAGAGGTGTTCTTTATACAAGAAATTTCAACATTGGTTTAGTATTAACATCTCTTGTAACAGCTATGATAATTATACCTATTAGTACTAACATTGCTTTGTCTTTAGGAATGGTTGGTGCTCTTAGTATTGTTCGTTTCCGCGCTGCTATTAAGGATCCTACAGATATAATATTTACATTTTGGGCAATAGCAGTTGGAATTACTTGTGGAGCAGCCTTATACATGGTCGCTATCGTAGGTACACCTATTATCGGAGCTTTTGTATTTGTTTTATGTAAAGTTGATATCCGCGGTGCAGAGCCATATCTACTTGTAGTTCACTATATGAACAAGTCTGAAGAGATGGTTAAAAAACTCCTACCAGAGCATAAACTTCGGTCTAGGACAGTATCTGCTACTGGTATTGAATTGATGCTAGAGGTTCGTATGAAAAAAGAAGAAACATACAATATTGATCAACTCTTGAATATTGATGGTGTTAAAGACGCTGCCCTGGTTAGTTACAATGGCGATTATGTATCTTAAACTATGATAAGGAGTTTGAAGAGTTAAAATATAGGAGTATATAGAAATATGAAAGAAATAATTGCATTAATATCAGTATTAATTATCATTTTTCTCATTATTTCCTTTACAAATGGAAGTGAAAATAATAATACTAAGACCATTGATGTAGAGGAGCTAGTGGAACTGGAACAGTCCAGTTGGAGTAGTTATGAGAGAGGATCCATTACCTTAAATGATAATTCAATATCTTTGAATGGAGGTGGCGCAATAATCGATGGTAGTACAATAACAATTGAAACTGGCGGTACATATGACATAAGTGGGACCTTGAAGGACGGGCAGATCATAGTAGATGCTAAAGGATCAGATATAGTAACTCTCAACTTAAATGGAGTTGATATTACTTGTTTACATAGTTCTCCTATTTATATTATCAATTCTGATGAAATAATTATTAACCTAGGAGATAACACTAAAAATTATGTGACAGATGGAAATTCGTATACATATCCTGATTCAACATCTGATGAGCCTAATGCAGCAATTTTCAGTAAAGACGATCTATCTATCGTCGGGACTGGTTCACTGACAGTAAATGCAAACTACAATAATGGAATTCAAGGAAAAGATGATCTTGAAATAACAGGTGGAAATATAATAGTAAATGCTGTAAATGATGGTATAAAAGGCAGGGATTCTATTTCTGTTAAGAATACTGAAATTATAATTGATGCAGGTGGTGATGGGATGCAATCAAATAATGATGAAGATTCAGAAAAAGGATATATAATTATTGAAAGCGGGATCTTTGATATTACTGATGGAGAAGACGGTATTCAAGCAGAAACAAGCCTTACAATTAATGGTGGGAATATAAAAATATTATCTGGTGCTAAGGGACTGAAAGCAGGTGTTGATATAACAATAACAGACGGAATTATTGATATTGATTCATATGATGATTCTATTCATTCAAATGAAGATATAACAATAAACAACGGAGATATTGTTCTTTCATCTAGTGACGATGGTATACATTCGGATTCTAAGTTAGAAATTAATGGTGGAGATATTAGTATTACAAAATGCTATGAAGGAATTGAAAGCTCAACTATTACAATTAATAATGGAAATATTCACCTCATTTCAAATGATGACGGTATAAACGCTGTTAGTAACAATGATGGGGAAACTACTGGATGGGACAGACAACCTAATCAGAACTGGGAATCAACTGGAGATAACTATCTCTACATCAATGGCGGTTATATTCTTATTGATGCTAAAGGTGATGGTCTTGATATCAACGGACCGATAATTATGACTGGAGGAACTGTTATAATAAATGGCCCAACAAACAGCAACAATGGAGCATTAGATTATAGTAGCATGTTTAAAATTACAGGTGGCTTACTTATAGCAGTAGGCAGTTCAGGTATGGCACAAGCACCTAGTACATCATCAACTCAGTACTCAGTTAAATTGACATTTTCAT
>CAZVNH010000137.1:0-7040 GCA_964628575.1 uncultured Thermoplasmatales archaeon
ATCTATGCTGCATGGAGAATGGAGGGAGTAGATAATGATACAGGTATTGATATGATGCCTGATGTTATGCTTGGAAGACTTGCATGCCGAAGTGTAACAGAGGTTAAAGATGTTGTAGAAAAAATAATTAAATATGAAAGTCAACCTGCTGATCCATCATGGTTTAATAAATGTCTTTCTGTTTCTGGTGATGGATTCCTTGATCAAGAAGATCTTGATTTCCAATGGGACACAACTGATCTTGAAGAGGGTGCATATACAATAAAAGCTCAGAGCTCTATTGTTAATGAACTAGAAACTAGGGAATATGGTTCAATAGACATTGTAAATGTTACTATTGATAGAAGTGTTGAGACAAGCCTATCTGTTGATCAAAGTGATCATGAGAAGGTACCAGGATATCCTGGTACATTTGAATATCCTGCTCCACCTATTGCTGAAATTGTAAATGTAGCAGAAGGTAATATTATAGGAAACAATGATTATTTCTATTCTCCTAATGAAGAGGAAGCCTATTGTAACGAATTTAACGGCTGGGCAAATGTTGAATATGAAAATAAAATACTTCATATTCGAGGTAAATCCTATGATCCACAACCATATGGAGTATATACAGATATACATCTATGGATAGAAAATGAAAACGAAGAAATTATCTTTGATGACTGGAGAAATGATACAGCAATGTATTTCGAAGGAGAATGGGTTGTTGGAAACCGAGAACTCAACGGTGGTTATGGGGCATTTTATTACATGGATGATTTTGATACAAAATATTTATGGGCATCTAATGGACTACTTAGAAACAAATATGATTTAATACCAGAGTTTAGCAAAGGATATGGTTTTGTAATTATGAGTGGACATGGTAGTCCTAACATATGGGGAGATCATTTTCCAGGTGTTCCTGGAAATCGTGGACATGCAAGTTTTACTGGACTAACTGTTTCAAGTTTAAGAATGTGGCAACCGTACTTTAAAAATCCCATGTTTCAAATGGACCTGCTTGATAACAAAGGCAAACCCTCAGTAGTTCTTATAGGAGGATGTCATAATAGTCAGTTTAATGTTTCAATAATAGAAGGATTTCTTGATCTTTTACCATATATTTTTGATAATATACCTGAGCGTTATATGTGGTGTCATGGCTTTGGTGTCCCAGAATGTTTCAGCTGGTATATGGTTACACTTAAGGATCGTGGTGCTATCGCAACAATGGGTAACACAGGTCTTGGTTATGGTATACTAGGCGAAGATTGTTTAATTGGTGGTCTTGACGGTGGCATTTGTATTGAGTTTTTCAAACAATACGGTGAAAACAATTACCATGTTTTAGGTGATGCATATACGCAAACACTTATTTCATACATGAACACTTTTGATATGCTCGAGGACGACCACGTTAAAACATTACAACAATGGGTACTTCTTGGTGATCCTACTCTTATGATCGGTGGATACCAATAAATCATCCCCTTTTTTATTTCTTAAAAAAGTTTTATTCAATTATTTTTTTATTTATTTTTAATAATTAGTATATAAAAAAATTTGTTTCATAGTCTAAAGAAGATACTTTACTCTTGTTACTTCTGTCATACCATATCCATTTAAATCGACTTTATAATTAGACCAAGAAAAGGATCCCTCTACAGTACATGGTCCTTCAAACATACCGGTTCGCCCTAATCTCCATATCAGTTCACAAACATTATATACCGTAATATCAAGTTCTAAAAACATATCATCTTTTTTTGCAACTAAATGATATTTTGTAGGATATTTAATACTTGTAAGAATAGAATTAGTTTTAATTTCAGTATAATCTATTTCAAATACATCCCATTCGACAAGGTTATCATTATCTGGATTAATTATTAACGAACCACAATATGCATTTTTTGGAAATCTTAGATAAAATTTGGAAATATACATTTCCCATCCATTATCAAAATGAAGGTTTAACCAATCCCATCCAGTTGAAGTTCTTCTGTTAATAAATGTTTCCCAGACATGATCATGATAACCTGTTCCAAAAACTGAATATTCTTTACCATTCCAATTTATTTCTCCTTCGACATTACACCTTGCTATATAATAATCTCCTGCAAAATGTTTAATTATTGGAATATTAGCGCTTCTACCCTCTACCCAGGTAGGAGCAAAATCTGCTGTAAATTTTAAATCCACATCAATGTTTTTTGTTGAATCTTCGAGATGAACATAATATGTTGGATACAAACCTTTAATCCAACTATCTTGAAATTCTACATCGATACCTGATCCAAAATTAGGAGATTTTAATGTCCCTCTAATTTTATTAAAAATATTAAACTTATAACATTCCCCTGTATCATCATACAATATAAAAAATAGATTATCTCTTTTGTTATATCTTATATCATTAAAAGCCATTTTATTGAAACTTACTATCATTGACCAATTTTGTAAATCACTAACTGGATCATTAAAAAAGGCATTGAAATACCACCATTCCCGTCTGGAAAATTTATGTGCTGCTTCATCTCTAGCGGTAAGTACGTGTCTACCTGAATCAAATGTACTATTACTTCCAGGTGGTGTCGGTGGAATGTCATCAATTATTGAAGAATTCTTATTTCGATTGTAATTATTAAAATCATCATTTTGAAGTTCATTATATGAATTTATTATATATGTAAAAGATACCATCAGTAAAATAATTATAATGAAAACCACAAGAATTGTTTTTGGAATCCATAACATTGTACCAATAGAATTCTTATAATTAAAATCAGTAGCACTGGTCATATTTTGTTTATTATTATATGTCTCAAAATCCTTATATCGCTTCCAATAATAGCTTCTACCTGCATATCTCCAGATAAGAGCAAGACCTATAACAAACATTGGCAGACAGATTATTATAGGAATATAGGTCATCTGACTTTCGATTCCTTTTATTTCATCTATATGAGCATTAAGTGAATCATCAGTTGTTTCATAAATAAGTTCTGCAGCTTCACCTATAGGATTATTGTTTTTTAAATATCGTTCAATTAACCAAGAATCTAACAATTCAGGATTATAGATTTGAAAGAATTGTGATAAACGCCCATATAACATTAAGTGTCGATAGACATGAACTACATACCCTGTCTTAGGATGAACAGTAAGTCTTAAAGTCTCATCACAAATATATAATTCACCATGCCATGTTATTTGAGTGTTAAATATCTCAGATTGCCAAACTGAAACCTCAACCCCTTTAATATGACCTGTTTTAATCTTTTTCATATCTCTAATTAAAACAACATTTTCCTCCCCATTTCTAGTGCCATTTGATTCAACCCATCCAACCCTCACTTCATTTAAATTCTCCTTGGTATCTGAAGGAATCCCCATATGTCCCCCTTCAACATTCACATATTTCAAATCATATAATTTAGGATTAATTTCATACCATTCATTCACTACATCATTTTTGTTGATAACTCTAAAAACTTCTCCTCTTTCATTATACAAAGCATCATGAATTAAGGCTGTTTGATCCTCATGATTTGATTCAACAATATGAATTACTTCTTTTCCAACAAAATTCATTTCAATTGGATCACGTTTCTCAATGAATTTATCAATTATCGATGGGATTTTTATTTCATCATCTATAATAATACAATTTCTTTCCAAATAATATATATATCCTTCATCATCCAATTTATAATCACCAGGTAAAACAGCTACTTGAATAATTTCTTGTGGAATTAAATATAAAAAAGAAATACTACTTAAAAATATTAAAAAAACTCCCATCACCCAACCAAGTTCCTCATATTTTTTAATTTTGATTAATAAAATTGTAAACAAACTTGAAATTAAGAGAGAACTTCCAATTATAATTCCAATTGTATTCCAGGGTAATGCATTCCATGTAGACATAATCAATTATTTACCTTCATATAAATAAATATAAAAATATTTTATATAATTTTTCATTATATAATTAAAACATAGCATAATATTTATATCAAATATTAAATTATATATATTAGTAAATTAATTTAGAAAAGGGAAAGCATCATGAAAAAAGGGGTTAGAAAAGAATATGAAAAAACCCTGAGAAGGAAGGTCGGAAAAACTGTCGGCAGTTTAACAATAGTTGTTACAGATGATACTTATGATAAAGCTTTAACTGCTTTTAATTTCGCAGTAGCAGGTATTGAAATTGGTATGAAGGTAAATATGTTTTTTACATCAAGAGGTATAAATATATTAAAAAAATCATACAAACCAAGACGTGCTAGATGGGGAGAAGCACCAATTGGTTGGAAGGAAGCAGTTATAAAAAAAAAGGGGGGACCAGTATTAGGTCAATTAATGTATCAAGCAAAGGATATGGGTGTTGATCTATTTATCTGTTATACTTCGATGGTTTCAACAGGAATTAAAGAAGATATGTTAATTAATGATGTGAAGGTTATTAGGATGGTTGAATTTCTTGAGCTTGCTGTTGAATCTGATGCCCAATTTGTTATTAGCTAATATCAAATATGGAGAAAAAGAATGGACCTGGAAAGTGTAATTAATGAACGTGCTAGATTATTTGATAGAGCACTTAATGGAAATCTAACGAAAAGAGAACCTAGGAGATTTTATGAGGCATTAAGATACCTTCCACTTTCTGGAGGTAAAAGACTTCGTCCATTTATATCAATGCTTTCTTGTGAAGCAGTTGGAGGTTTACCTGAAACTGCTATCCCTTTCAGTATAGCTTTAGAATATATGCATAATGCAACTTTGATTCATGATGATATAATTGATGATGATAAAATTCGTAGAGGTTTGCCGACAACACATGAAAAATATGGTTTACCCTATGCAATTCTTGCAGGTGATGCACTTATTGGTGAAACATATAGAATGCTATCATATCTAGCTCCACCTGAAATGGAATCATATGAATATAAAGAAATCATCAGATCAATCGCTGATGCTGCAAAGAATTTCTATGAAGGAGAAGCAATGGATATTGATTTTACAAATCGATATGATGTTACAATTCCTGAATATTTAAGAATGATAGAGAAGAAAACGGCACAGCTATATTGGCTTGCAGGAAAAGGTGGTACACTAATAGGTAGAGGAAGTCGCAGGCAGGTAGAAAACCTTGCAGAATGGGGAAAGCTTTTTGGAATGATTTTTCAAATAAAAGATGATTTGTTAAATATTTTAACTGAGCAAAAACCATTGGGAAAACAGACAATAGGTAGTGATATTTTAAATGGTAAAAGAACACTTATGGTAGTTCATTCATTACTTCATGTTAATAATAAGGATAAAAAACAATTAATCTCCATTCTTGGAAATATCAAAGCAACACAGGATGATGTCCTTAAGGTCATTGAAATTTTCGAAAAAACAGAATCAATTCAATTTGCAGAAAAAAAGTTATCAGACTATCAGAAAAGAGCTATATCATGTCTAGACGTTTTGGATGAATCTAATGCAAAAGAGCTATTCACAAAATTGATAGATTATGGAGTTAACAGAATTTTTTAATTTTTTATAAAAAAATTGCCCAATATAGAATTAATAATCCTATAATTAAAATAATTCCTGCGACTAAATATGGGCTTTTTACAAATAATTTTATATCCATCTTATAAAAAAATATATATAATTATTATATATAAATATTTTTTTAATTTTATTATAATAACATATAATTATTTTTGATTTTTTCTTAGGCATTTACCTAAGGTTTTTAGACTTTATATAAACTCTGAAAGATATAACAGTTTTGAGGTGATATAAAAATGGTATATTGTAAGGACTGTGGCAGAAAGCTGAAAGCTTTAGAAGCTTATAAACATCCTACAATGGGTAAGAAACATCATCTATGTAGCAAATGTTATGATAACGTCTCAAGTAGTGTTGAGAATTGGAAGAGATTTGTTGTATCAAATAGTTTTACTAATCAAGATTCAATCTATAGTTTTTCAGTAGACTGGAAAGATCTATATCAAAGAATAACTACTCTTAAGAAGAGAAAAGTAGTCAAAAATGAAAAATCATTAAAAGGTTACTATTAGATGAATAACATGAAAAAACTGTATTATAATATAATAATTAGAGAAACACTTAATAATTATAAAAATATTAAAAATTCTTCAGGGGAGGAATAAAAAAATGAAAAAATATTGTATAAAATGCGGTGCAGAATTAGATGAAGCTACTATTTTTTGTACTGAATGCGGAGCAAAAATACCTATAGAGAAAAAAAAAGGTAATATATGCTCATCGTGTGGTGCAGAAATATTAAATGAATATCAGTATTGTATACAATGCGGAACACCAAAGCATACACCATCTGCTCAAGCTCATCCACAGATTCCGCAAACTTATCCAATTACAAAACCACTTTTGAAATTTAATATAAGTCAAATTTTTTTACTTATCTTTACTTTTGTTGCTTTTATAATGTTACTTATTGCTTTGGTTATGGGTAATTGGTATTATACTGAGGAGAGTGAAGATGATTATGCATATTGGGGTTTAAGTAGTATATGGGGTTATAATTACAATCCTATTGGAGATTCAGAATTTGATTATGATTGGGAAGAAATAAACTATAAATTCTTTAATACAGCTGATCCTAGTGGTCGTGATGATGCCTATAAAGATGCAGAGGGTGTCATGGGTTTTATGGGAACATTAATAATTATTGGAACGATTTTTACATTTTTATATATATTAACTTTATTATTAAGAAGCTTTGGAATATTTGATAACATAGGGATTTCACAAATGTTTAATCTTCCTTTATTAATAGGTTTTATTTCAATTATTTTCATTTTTATTGGACTAATTTATTTTGCATCATCATTTCAAGGTGCGCTAGATAATGCAAATGAAGCAAGAGATCTTCCAACAGAGGGAATAATGAGTTTTTCATGGTTTATTGCACTAATTTCTTTGATTTTAATAATCATAAGCGTAATTTGGACATTTATAACATCTAAAAAACCTTTGTTAAAACAATTTTTAAAATAAGGAGGATAAGA
>CAZVNH010000138.1:0-6995 GCA_964628575.1 uncultured Thermoplasmatales archaeon
CAGTATCTAATCATATTAAACCATATGAATTTGGTGAAAAAAATGATAATTTGAAGATTGTGTTTTTTCTCAGGGGTCCTGGTTATCCTATTTTCTGGGAAGAGGTTGTAAGAACTATTAAATTAATTGTTCAATTTCCAAATGTAACACTTATCGTTAAGCATCATCCAAGAAATGATAATCCAAAAAAAATGACTAAAAAACTATTAGATTTATATCCTGAACTCCGGGAAAAGCTTGATGTTAGTCTAAGATTTATATATGGACCTGAGGACTCAAGTAGACTTTTGAAATGGGCAGATATGGTAATTGATATTGGAACCAGTGTTACCTGGGACTCTGTAAAGGAAAGGAAACCTGTTTTAATGATTGAATATCTTATGCCAAGCTATACTACTATATCTCACTATATTAAGGCATCAGAGGTAAAGGATAGAGATCAATTGTATGATATAATTAAAAGTTTTTCTGAGAACAAAAACCAGGTTTTTTATGATGAGGGGCAAAGAAAAAAATTTATCAAAGAAATAATAGATGTACCTGACAAAAATGTTCTTAAGCGTTATCATAGATTTCTTAAGAATTGTTTAAATGAATCAGGTAAAAAATAGATCTAGATTAGGAAACATTTACATGAGTGAAAAAGATATATCAGAAAACAATAATCTTCAGATACTTGATTGTACTATTAGGGATGGAGGGTATTTAAACAACTGGAATTTTGATAAAAAGATGGTAACAGAAATTATTAAAGCCCTATCTCAAACTGGTATTGATATAATCGAAATAGGTTTTAAAACTTCTGAGAAATATTATGATAAGGATAACTATGGTCCTTGGCGTTTCTGTGAGGAGAAGGATCTACAGGATGTTATAAAATTTATTGATAAAAATAATATAAAGATTGGTGCCATGGTTGATTTTGGAAAAATTTCCTTGCAAGAAATATCTGATAAAGAAGACAGTTATATTGATATAATAAGGGTAGCTGCTCATAAAAATAGATTAGATGACGCGCTTGGACTTATTAAAAACATCAAGTTGAAAGGATATGCGACATCACTTCAAATGATGGGTTTTTCAACCTTTTCTAAAAAAGAAAGAGAAAGTGTAATTAAACTTATTCAGAACAATAAACCAGATTATGCATATATAGCTGATAGCTATGGTTCAATTTTACCTTATCAGATAAATGAGCTTTTCGAACCATTATTACAGATTCCAGATGTTAAAATTGGTTTTCATCCTCATAATAATCTACAGATGGGTTTTGCAAACGCGATTGAGGCTATTAGATGTGGTGTTGATATAATTGATGGTTCAATGTATGGAATGGGTAGAGGTGCTGGGAATTTACCTATAGAGATAGTTTTATCTTATCTACAGCAAAAAAATAAAAATAAATACAATGTTATGCCTGTTCTACATTGTATTGATAAATATTTTGTTGACTTTAAAAGAAATATTGGCTGGGGTTATACGCTTCCTTATATGTTATCTGGTTTATTTAACAATCATCCATATTATGCAAAAAAATTAATTGATTGGAGAGAGTATACCATTGATGACGTATGGGAGGTTTTAGAACAAATAAGAGAGAAAAAACCTATAGGTTTCTCAGAATCATTGCTTAAATCTACAGTTAATAATGTCTTTAAAAAGGAAATCAAAGGAAAACCTTTGTATTTAGATAGACATATAGATAGGAATTTTCTTGTTTTAGCAAACGGTCCAAGTTTGATTAATAAGAGGGAAATTATAAAAGAATTCATTGAAAAATATCAGCCAATAATTCTTGGTGCAAATTTTTTGAATAATTTATATAATCCAGATTACCATGCTTTTACAAATAAGAGAAGATTTATTGATTATGTATCGACTGTTGATAAGAATTCATCTCTTATATTGGATTCTTCATTTAAAGAGGATTTTATAAGAAGCTATACAGATAGAAATTATGAGATAATATATCATAATATAAATCCAAATGAAAAATTCAACATTTCAAATGGTATAATTACTACTAGTTTTTACACAGTATCCGCTTTACTAATACCTGTTGCTTATGTTATGGGTGCAAAAAATATATTTGTTGCAGGTATGGATGGCTATAACAAACTTGATAATAATATCCATTTTTATAGAGAAACAGATGAGGCGTTCCTTGAATCAATTGAGCTAGAAAAACAATCAAGAAATGAGGAGCTGCTAAATGATATTCAAACATTTTTTATTAATAATAATATTAATCCCTTTAAAATCATAACACCAACTTCATATGATGTATTTTATCAGGATATTAAAATATTGTTATAAGATTAAAAAAATATTAAGATGTGTGATAAATGAAAATAATTGGAGTGATACCTGCAAGGTATAAATCAAGTAGATTTCCAGGTAAACCATTGGCAGATATTTGTGGAAAACCTATGATATGGTGGGTCTATAATAATGCAAGAAAGGTTACAGAATTTGACAAGATTTATGTAGCAACTGATGATAAAAAAATAGAATCAGAGTGTAGGAGACTTAGTTTAAATGTTGTAATGACTTCAAAAGAACATGCAACAGGCTCTGACCGTGTAAGCGAGGTTGCAAAAAAGATTGATGCAGATATTTATGTAAATATCCAAGGTGATGAACCTTTAGCTAAGACATCTACAATTGAAAAGGTGATATCTCCTTTAAAAAGTATTAAAGAAAAAATAGCTGTTACAAATCTTATGACTGAAATAAAGGACATGTCAGATCTAATCGATTCAACTGTTCCAAAGGTTGTTGTAAATTCTAAAAATGAAGCTGTTTTCTTCTCACGTTCACCAATTCCTTATCCAAAGAAAAAAGGTAAAACCAAATATTACAAACAAGTAAGTATCTATGGATTTAAATCAGATGCTTTAAGTAAATTTAATATATTAAAACGTGGTCCATCAGAGTTAGCAGAGGATATTGAAATACTTAGATTTATTGAAAATGGAATTGTTGTAAAAATGATTGAAGTTGATCAAGATACAATCGCAGTTGATACTCCCTCAGATTTAGAAGCTGTACGAAAAATTTTATGTAATGAGAAAATTGATGAAGTATGAAAAGAATAGTAACATTTGGAGAAATTATGCTTAGGATAAAACCTAGCATAAGCAGTGATAAAATAATACAAACAAAAAACTTTATTATTGAATCTGGTGGAAGTGAATCAAATGTTGCAATTTCTCTGTCTCAACTAGGCAATAATGTAATGATGATTACCAAACTTCCAAGAAATGATTTAGCAGAGATAATATTACATAAACTTAAATCGTATGATATTGAGACATCAAATATTGCTTACGGTGGAGATAAACTAGGAGTATATTGGACTGAGAAAGGAATTGGCCCAAGACCTTCGAAGGTAATATATGATCGTAACAATTCTTCATTCTCAACTATTAAATACAATGATTTCAAATGGAATAATATTTTAAAAGATGCAGATTGGTTTCATATATCAGGTATAACTCCAGCTATTTGTGAAAATACATATTTAGTATTGAAAAAAATTATTGAAAAAATCAATGATAAAATCGAGTTATCAATTGATTTAAATTATCGTGATAAATTATGGCAGTGGGCTAATGGTGATAAGACAAAAATCAATCAAATCATATCTGATTTATGTAATAGTGCAACTATTATAATAGGCAATGAAACCGATTTTCAAAATTGTTTAAATTATAAAGGCGATTATCAGGAAATCGCAGAAAAATGTTTTTTGGATTTTCCTAAACTAAAATATATCGCAATCAGTCTTCGTGATTCTATCTCTGCTACTGAGAATAATCTATCTGGATTATTATTCTATAAAGAAAACGAAGAAATAAAAAAAATTAAAGGTGAAACATTTAAAATCAAAAATATAATAGATAGATTAGGTACAGGTGATAGTTTTGCAAGTGGCATTATTCATGGTTTAATTCATAATAAAAATGATTATAAACAAATATTAGATTTTGCAATTTCTTTATTCACACTTAATCATACCATATCTGGTGATCACTCCCAGTTTAAAATAGAAGATATCAAACATTTTCTCAAGACAAATGGTTCTGGAAGAGTCATAAGATAAAGATTTTTATACACATAAAAAATAGAAAAAATAATTATATGTAATCAAAGTTTATAATCTTCTGTGGGAATACCCACTGCTTTAGCTGTGGGATGAACCACAGACCCTTTACCACAATCGCTAGTAGACACGAAACCCCCATCTTTAGATGGCGGGAGAATGTCATTTAAGAGAATAATCAATAACTAATCTTTACAAATTTTAAATGTAAAAAAATATTGGATGTAATATCCAAGCTTTATATAATAAAAAAATGCTGTTTGGAGGTGTAAAAATTACTGCAAAAATATTGTTTATATTACCAATTGACCGTGAATTCTTTACAATGTCAGTTTTTCCACTTGGTCTGGGTTATATTATATCAGTTTTAAAGGATAAAGACTATGAAATAAACATTCTTGATTTAAACGTGAAAAGAGATATCAATGAGCTTCATAATAGATTAAATAAAAACAAATATGATTATATAGGCATCTCAAGCATTATCACACAATATAATAAAGTAAAAAATATAATAAAGGTTATTCGTCAATATGATTCTGATGTCAGGATAATTTTAGGTGGAAGTGGACCTTCATCTCATCCTTCTCTATACCTAAATAATACTTCCACAGATATTGTATGTATAGGAGAATGCGAGAAAACCATTGTTGAGTTACTTGATATTTTAGAAAAAAAAGGAAATCTGAACTCTTGTAAAGGCATAGCATATAAAAAAGATGGAGATGTAATATTTACTTCAGATCGTGGGTTCATTGAAAATCTAGATGATTTACCATTTCCTGCATATGATTTTTTTGATACAACAAAGAATTATATTGAGGATTTCTTATTTAAATTTGATAAGAACAATGGAATAAACATAATAACTTCAAGAGGTTGTGTTGGAAGATGTACGTATTGCTATAGAACATGCGGGGATAAAATAAGATACCGAAGTCCAGATAATATAATCAAGGAATTAAGATTTCTAAAAAATAACTATGACGTACAACATTTTCATTTTCTTGATGATACATTTCTATCAAAAAACACTGATAGATTCTTCAAATTACTCGATTTAGTGAAAAAAGAAGGTGTAACCTGGTCTTGTAACAGTAGGGTGAACTATATAAAGCCAAATATTCTTGAAAAAATGAAAGATTCAGGATGTATCAATATAGCCTATGGCATTGAAAGTGGCTCGCAGAAGATTTTAAATGAAATGAGAAAAGGAGTTAAAGTTGAAACAGCAGCAAATGCAGTTAATTGGACACGAGAAGCTGGGATTGATTACAAAGGATATTTTATAATCGGAATGCCAAGTGAGACAGCGGAGACTGTATATGAAACAGTTGATTTTTGCAAGAAAAATCTAGTTGGTGGAGAACTTTTTTTTGCAACACCTATGCCTTCGACACCACTATATGATTTTGCTATTAAGAACAAGTTAATCTCAGATGAAGATACATATATGGAGACTATCGGAGAGGTTAGAAATTTTGTAATAAATCTTACTAAAATGGACAATGATACACTTTTTGATTTAAAGGAAAGAGCAGAGAAAGAAATACAGGATTATTTAATAGCACATGGTGTAAAATTCAGGATTGGAACTAGGGAAGATCCAAGAAAGTCTGTTGAAAAACTACCTGTATTCTAAACAATATAAAAACGAAATATTTTTTCACGAATTGCCGTTTATGATTACTTACTAAAAAAAATATATGGATAAAAAAACTCAATATTCTAATAGGAAGAAACAAAATGATTAAGCTATACCGCATTATTGATATTGTAAACAAAGCTTTATTTAATCTTGATTATGAAATAAATATAGTTCGTAAACTCCCTCAACTTGACAGGGAGTCAATAATTGTATACCAAATGGGAAAGGTTGCCTCTACAAGTATTTGCTCGTCATTAAATAGTTATATTTATTTAGATGCCACTATAAATCAAGAGCATAGATTGACTTCAAATAATTGGAATACGTATAATTATGAAAAAAAAAGGATTTCAATGAGATTACGTAATAGAATTGAATTTTTAAAAAAGAAAGGAAAAAGATTCAAGGTAATAACTCTGACTAGAGATCCAGTTGGTTATTGTTTTTCAGCTTATTTTCAAGATTTTTTTAAGATATTTCCAGATATTTCAGAAAAATATTCTGATGATTCAAAAATAGTTGAAGAAGTTAAGAGATATTTTTTCCAACAATTAGATTATTATTTGAATAAAGAAAAAAATGGAATAAATATTAATAAAATAGTCCAATATCATTTTAATAATCCATTAACTTTTTTTGATTTAGAATTAAAACATGTTTTTGATATTGATGTATATAAAAATAGATATCCAATAGATAAGAAATATTTTATTTATAAAGACAAATATGCTGATGTTTTATTGATAAAATATGAATATTTAAATGAATGCATAAAGGACGCTATGAAAGAATTTTTAAATATTGAAAAATTTTTGTTACAGAAAAAAAATGTAGGTTCTCAGAAAAAACAGAGGCATATATATAAAGAATTTCTTGACTCAATAAATGTTCCAAAAGAATTCTTAGATAAGCAATATTCTTCTAAATATATGAAACATTTTTACTCCAAGAGTGAGATAGATAGTTTTTATAAAAAATGGACCGCTAATTCTTGATTAAATTATCTTATCAATGAATTCAAAGAATCTTTGACAGTTTTTACCATCTACTTTTGAGTAGCGTCTTTCTAAAAATTCCTTAAGTTTTTCATTATTCCATACTGTTAAATTAGCATTAGATTTATCTTTATTTCCTTGAGTATAGTCCTTCAGGATTTTTATAAGATCTTCTTTTGATTTAGCAATTAAATGAAAATCACTTGTATGCAGTCCGACTAGGCCATCATCGCTTTTTATTTTTGTT
>CAZVNH010000139.1:0-6994 GCA_964628575.1 uncultured Thermoplasmatales archaeon
GTTAAATTCAATGCAATCAAAGATAATTACTTCATCATCAATCACAATATTTCCTGAATGAAGATCACCATGACAATCACGTATATATCCATCTTTAATTCTTTTATTAAAAATATCTATTTGTTTAACAAGAAAATCATTTGTTTCATTTTTTATAAAATCATAATCATTCTTTGAAATTGTTAAGTCAATTACATCCTTTGTTTGTTCAAAATTTTCATCGGTATTTTTTTTGATTAACTTTGTTGTTCCAAATTCGTTTATTTTATCTGATGTTTCACTATTTTTATAAAAATTATCTAAGATGTCTACTATTTTATCAACGATTTTTTCATTGATTTTTCCTTGTTTAATAAGATTAGTCATAATGTTATCCTGTGAGAATTCTTTCATCTTCACAGCATACTCAATAATTTCGCCATCACCATTGAGCTTTAAATTATCATTTTTAATGGTTATTGGTACAACATCTAGATATACCTCTGGACAGAGTCGTTTATTTAACCTTATTTCTTCCTCACAAAAATGTTTTCTTTTTTCAAGTGTTGAAAAATCAAGAAAACCAAAATTTACTGGTTTTTTTATCTTATATGCATATTTTCCAGTTAATACTACAAAGGATATATGAGTCTGAAGTATATCAACAGATTTAATATCAGAACCGAAAATCTTAGGATTTTGAAGTTTTTTATATAATTCTGATTGTTCCATTGCAACCATGGAATTGATGAAGTTATAAAAATTTTCTCTTTACAAACTATAAAATAGAATAATAAATATAGTATGTATTAACAAAAGAGCAGTAACTGCAGGAATATACATTTTATACATTCTAGTTGTATCTGTTTTTAGATAATCGCTACTTACTACATTACAAAGGTGAATAGGTGAAATTAAATAACCAGCAAGTGAACTCATAAAGATTATACTACTAAGACCAATAAGACTAATACCTGTTATATCAAAAAAAGGTAAAACAAGTAAATAAGATAGTGCAATAGCACCTAGATTATATCCAGTAAGAATTCCCAAAATCAATGGAATAAGTATTATTACTAGTAGAGGTGGAAAAGGTAATTTTCCAATTACTTTTGCAATAATTTCACTTGCATTAGAAATATCAAACATCTCTCTAAAAATCATAATTCCAAAAATTGCAAGCGCAAGATTAATTGAAATAGATTTTTTTATAATATCTGTATATTGTTTCCAATCGATTTTTAAAAGGAAATATAAAAATATAATACTGATTATAACACCTAAAATAAACACACTTCTTTGATAATATTTTAAATCTGGAAAACCACCAACAAATAAAATAATATAAATTATAATAGGTATTGTCGGTGGTAAGATATATTCAAGACCTTTTAAATTCTTTTTTGGTTTTTCAATTTCTTTTGGAATTTTTTTTATAAAATATTTTAGAAATATAAGACCAATAATAATAAATGCAAAAAAAGCTGGAAAATCAGCAATAATCAAATGAACTATATCAATATTTGAATAATCACTACTGCAAATCAGAATCATAGCCGAAGATATTGGAAAAATCGGAAACCAAATATGCCTAAACCATACATTTAAAAAATTTTTCTGATTTTGATCAAGTTTATATCTTTTACCTTCTTTATCTATCAGAGGAGCAGAAAAAAGTGCTCCACCAGGAACTGGCATTAAACCATAAACCGCTGGTATTACTCCAAGAGTTCCTCCTTTATAAAAAAAGGATTGTAGGCTATTAATAAGCTTATTTATTGCATTGGTTTCCTGCATGCATTTAGCAAGAATATAAATTAACGTCAATAATAAAGCAAGTTCAATTGTTTCAAAATTATACTGATGTTCTTCAAATGAATAAATTGTTGCCTTTAGTATTGCTTTTGGGATTTCGATTGCAGAAATTTCAGATAATGAAAAAACTCCAAGGATTAATGAACCTATTATAAGAGAAAGACCAAAGTTAAATTTTTTTCTAATTAAAAAAATAATTAGAATAAATGCAATGATAACCCCAATTAGGTTTAACATTGATGCAGGGAATTAAAAAGTTACTTAATTAGTTAACCTTTTATATTAGGTTTCATCCCATTCCATCTTTGATGCTTCATTCCACAATTCTTTAAATTCTCTGTTTAGCTTTTGAACTATATCTTTTTCAACAGTCCAAATGCCCATCTCGTTATTTTTTATTGGACCTGATAGAATTAATGCTCTATCATCTCCAATTATAAAATTTCCACGTATTCCTTTATGCTCTTTTACATCGAAACCTGCTAGTTTTTCTTTATCTTTGTATTTATTTACAAGGATTTTTGATCCTTGAGGTAGATCAACATTAGAAAGATACTCAGCCATAATCTTTGGATTTTGTATTTCAGATATACTCCAACTTTTTGTATGTTTAGAAGCAGGGGGAGTACTTGTTGATTTCTTTAATCCAAATTCAACTGCTATAGCAAAAACTACCAGCCCAATAGCAAATCCAATAACTAATGAAATTATATCCACCATTTGGCATCCATCCAATTATACTGTATATAAATTCTCTATTATAACAGTTTTCTTTTATATCAGTTAAAATTAATTTAGAAAGCTATATATGGATAAAAAAAATAAGGGCTTGGTTCTGTTATAAATGAGCTACGATATTGCTAAACAAATCAATATTATAAAGAAAGAAAAAAATGCAATAATTCTTGCACATAATTATCAACTTCCTGAAATTCAAGATATCTCAGATTTTCTTGGAGATTCTTTAGATCTTGCTAAAAAAGCTTCTAAAACAAAAGCTGAAAATATTATTTTCTGTGGTGTTAATTTCATGGCTGAATCAGCAAAGATTCTTAATCCAGATAAAAACGTGATAACACCTGAAAAAAACGCTACATGTCCCATGGCAAACATGGTTGATCCTAATGGATTAAAAATTCTAAAAAAACGATATCCAAACACAGAAGTTGTAGCATATGTAAATACTACAGCTGAAATAAAAGCATTATCAGATATATGCTGTACGTCTGCAAATGGTGATAAAGTAGTGAAAAACCTTGATTCAAAAAAAATAATTTTTGTTCCAGATAAAAATCTTGGCTCTTATATACAAAGACTTGTTCCTGATAAAAAATTAATTCTATGGCCAGGATTCTGCTCTACACATAACAAAATTAAGGTTCAACAAATAAAAAAATTAAAAGAAAAATATCCAAAAGCTGAGGTTTTAGTTCACCCAGAATGTAGTTTAGATGTAATTGATCATGCAGATTATACTTATTCAACTAATGGAATGGTTAATCATGTAAAAAAATCTTATAAAAAAGAATTTATTATTGGAACAGAAAAAGAACTATGTTATAGATTGAAAAAAGAAAATCCAAAAAAAGAAATCATTCCAATAAAATCTGCAATTTGTCCTAATATGAAAAAAACTACAGTAGAAAAAGTATTAAATAGCCTTGTATCTTTAGAACCTAAGATACAGTTATCAGACGAAATAATGGAGAAAGCTAAAAAACCTCTCCTGAAAATGATGGAAATTGGTCGGGGAGAATAGCATGGAAAATATTTATATGGATTATGCTGCAACAACACCAGTAGATAAAGAAGTATTGGATGAAATGATACCTTTTTTTAATTTAAAATATGGTAATCCATCATCTATTCATTACTTCGGAAGAGAAGCTTTTGATGCAGTTGAAGATTCTCGTGAGAGAATCGCTAAACTTTTAAATTCGGACTACGAAGAAATAATTTTTACATCAGGTGGAACTGAATCAGATAATTTAGCAATAAAAGGTCTTGCATATAAAAATATTAAAAATATAAAACACTCAAAAGGATATCATATTATCACATCAAAAATAGAGCATCCTGCTGTTTTAGAATCATGCAGATACCTAGAAAAACATGGTTTTAATGTAAAATATTTACCAGTTGATAGACATGGTTTTGTTGATTTAGATGAATTAGAAAATGCTATCTCAGATGATACTTTTCTAATATCTATTATGTTTGCAAATAATGAAATTGGAACGATTGAACCAATAGAAGAAATAGGAAGAATTGCAAAAGAGCATAAAATTGCTTTTCATACAGACGCAGTTCAAGCTATAGGCAAAATCCCTATTGATGTCAATAAATTAAATATTGATATGCTTTCAATCTCATCACATAAGATATATGGACCAAAAGGAGTAGGTGCTCTATATATTAAAAAAGGTATTAAAATAGACCCTTTAGCCCATGGAGGAGGACATGAAAAAGGTCTTAGAAGTAGCACACTTAATACACCAGGTATAGTAGGTCTTGGTAAAGCATGTGAACTATTAAAAAATCATATGAATAAAGATATAAAAAATCTGAAAAATTTAAGAGACTTATTAATAAAAAATATTTCAGAAATTGAAGAATCGCATCTAAATGGTCACCCTGAGAAAAGATTAGTAAATAATGCCCATTTTAGATTTACAGCAATCGAAGGGGAAGCCTTAAATCTTAGACTTGATGATAAAGGAATATCAGCTGCAACTGGATCTGCATGTTCATCAAAAAAACTACAAGCATCACACGTACTTTTAGCAATAGGTCTTAAACCCGAAGAAGCACATGGGTCACTTCGTTTAAGTCTTGGAAAATTCAGCACAAAAGAAGAAGTAGAATATGTATCAGAAGTATTACCAGGAATTGTTAAGAACCTAAGAAACATGTCTCCACTTTGGAATAGGTAGATAGAAAATATGGCTGAAATTGATTATACTGAAAAAGTAAAGGATCATTTTTTTCATCCCCGTAATGTTGGAGAAATAAAAGACGCTGACGGTGTGGGAACAGTAGGTAATCCCAAATGTGGGGATGTAATGACTATATATATTAAAGTAAAAGATAATAGAATTATTGATATCAAATTCAAAACGTTTGGTTGTACTGCCGCAATTGCTAGTAGCAGCATTGCAACTGAAATGGTTAAAGGTAAAACTCTTGATGAAGCAATGAAGTTAACAAGAGATAATGTAGCTAATGAACTAGGTGGACTTCCAGCTATTAAATTGCATTGTTCGAATCTTGCAGCTGATGCTCTTCATGAAGCGATTAAGGATTATAAAAAAAGAAAAGGTGGAAAAAAATGAGTTCATATATCTCAATTGATGGTTGGAGATCAAATATTCGTTTTTCATCTGCCCATATCATACATGAATATGAAAAATGTGGAAGATTACATGGACATACCTATGCAGTTCATGTAAAAATTTTTGGAAAATGTGATGAAAAGGGAATTATCCTTGATTTTGCAATATTGAAACAAATCCTTAGAGATATAATAAATGAACTGGACCATAAACTACTAATTCCTGAGAAAAGTAATATTATAAAAATTGAAAAAGAAAATGAAAATATTATAATAAATGCTCTTGGTAAAAAATTCTCTATTCCAATTAGTGATTGTGTTTTCTTACCAATTAAATCTACATCAGCTGAAAACATTGCAGGATATATACTTGATAAATTATTAGATAAATTACCATTATCAGAGCATCTTGAAAGTATAGAAGTAGGAATTGATGAAGGATATGGTCAAGGAGCTCGTATAAGTAAGGATATTAAATAAAATTATTTGATTTATATGAACAAAAAAGCTGTTTGTCTTATTTCTGGTGGTCTTGACTCCTGTGTATCTTCATATATTGCAAAAAAAGAAAAATATGATATTTATGGATTATCATTTAATTATGGTCAGAGACATAAAAAAGAGCTGAATTGTTCTAAGAAAATATGTGAATTATTGAATGTTAAAAATCATATAATTTTTAATTTAGATCTTGAAAAATTTGGTGGCTCTTCTCTTGTTGATAAAAAAATTTTACCAGAAAAAAGCCATAAATTAGATGAAATAGGTAAAAAGATACCATCAACCTATGTACCTGCACGAAATACGATTTTTTTATCAATAGCCCTTGCATATGCTGAAACAATAAACGCAGATGCGATTTTTATAGGTATTAACTCAATTGATTTTTCTGGTTATCCTGATTGTAGACCAGATTATATAAAAGCTTATCAGAAAATGGCTGACTTATCTACAAAACAATGCATCGAAGGAAAAAAAATTATAATTAAAACACCTTTAATAAAAATGAACAAAGCACAAATCATAAAAAAAGGACTTGAACTAAAAGTACCATTTGAGCATACTTGGTCATGCTATTATGGAAAAGAAAAAGCCTGTGGAAGATGTGACTCATGTCTTCTTAGACTAAAAGGTTTTGAAAAGGTAGGATTAAAAGATCCTATTTCCTATTCAAAAGATATTTTATAACTATTCATTTTAATATATTCACTGTAAAAATAAATAGATATTCCTATAGGTCCTGAAAGACCTACTATTATTAACCATTTTTGTAGATCCTTTGTTCTTAGAAGTTTACCTTGAATCTTGACAAGCATTAAAAGTACGATATGGAAAAGAATGATTATCAAAGCTTGTAATATATAACCAATTAAACCATAAAGTAAAAATATCCATATTAAAATAAAAATTATAAATGATATCCAATATATAAAAACAATGGAAAACAAATCTGATAAAAAGCCTTTTTTATCCTGTTTGTAGATCTTTGATTGTTCAATATTTTGAACATCTTGAATTTTTTGATATTCTTGATAAAAAACTGTTAATTGTTTTTTCTTTTCCTTATAATTAGAATGAAGATCTAAAACTATAGGTATTAATATTAAAAATTCAAGTAACAAGGTAATACAAGATAATGAATCTTTAGGTATATTTGAAAAAGTGTTTTTTCCACTTATAATATCATTAAAAATTAGATTTATTGTTCCAATCCAAGGGAGTTCAGCTCGGGCTTTACCAGATATCCATTCGACTTTTATAGGATCTGTACAGATTCCTCCAATTTGATCACAAGTAGGATTAGTATCTGGGTTATCACCTTTTGTAATAAATCCTGAGTGATCCCAATCTACTTTTATTGAATTACCC
>CAZVNH010000140.1:0-4909 GCA_964628575.1 uncultured Thermoplasmatales archaeon
TTGTAATACTGATGATTTGATTTATATTAGACAAATTTTTGATGGAAGATATAGATTTAAAACAGATTTGTCTTCATTTATCGAATTAAAACAATCAAATATTTTAACAATAAAAGAAACTATAAGTTTCTATATCAATTCAATTAATGATGCTTTGAACTCTGAAATAAAAACTGAAAAAATACTTTATACAAATCTACTTGAGACTGATGTCCCAACTAATTTTAAGGCAAATTTTCCTATGGACCTTGTAAAAATTTTTCCAAAACAGATTTATGGATTATTAACAGGAGATGAAGGCTGGAGATTTGTTCCTAAAAAAAGAGCAGAAGAAATGCTATTAAAAAATTGGGCTACAAGAGATTTTCTTTTAGTTTTATCATTTTACTATTGCGTAATATTACTAAATTTCAAAAATTGTAGCAGATATAAAAGTTATACAAAAGCATGTAAAGATGTAAGGGAAGTTTATGGAAGAAAAGTAGAAAATTATTTTACGTTTGCGCCAGAAGTTGCAGGTCTCAACCATGGTCCTTTGTTAATTTTAGAAAATGCTACTATTGAAAGATTTTTATTGAATGAAATTTTAGAACCTGAAGCAAGTATTAAGAAAATTGGAATAAGTAGTTTTTTAAAAGAAAGGGATCATATTATTGATACATTAAACAAGCTATCATTTATTGAAATAAAAGAGATTAGCGATATGTCTCAAATGATTAAAGAAAGAATGATGATTTTAAATGACATAAAAGAAGCAGAGAATAAATTGGAATTATTTGAAGGAGAAATCTTAATTCAATATAATCAAAGAATAAATCGTTTAATTATAATTTTAACAATAATAGGTCTAATTGTTGCTACAATTAGCTTGATGAATATATAGATTATTTAATAAGTTATAGATATGATTTCGAAATATTATAATAAATTATTGTATCATATAAAACCATAAAAGTTTTGATTTATTACAAATATTAACAAAAAGTTAAAAATAAATGATAAATTTTATACACATTAAAAGGATTTAAAATTTGGGAGGAAAAAATGGTAAGCGATTGGCATAAACTTACTCAGAAAAAAATGATACAAGAATATAAAAATAAAAAATATATTCGTAAAATAAATTATGTCACTGAAAAAGAATTTAGTTATAATCTTAATGATGCGGAAAAAATTATTACAAGAAAGTTAAAGAATTGGGAACATGAGGATGAATACAGATTTCTAATTAAATCCGATATAAATAGTCAGAAAATTGGTAAAATCACTAAGATTTTTTTGGTAATCCATATGGTGATTTAGTAAATACTACAGATATTATAATGAACTCTTACTCTTTGAAAAAATATCTAAACTATAAAGATAAATTGATTAAAATATGCAAAAATAAAAATATTGATTTTGAAGATTATGTGATAAGATTAGTTGGAGTATAAAGATGAATGACATTTCATACCTTTTATATTATTGTACATAACAAATGAATAATAAATGTAATATTCTCTAAAATCATTTACTTATTATGAGCCAATTTTACATATCTGAGGGGAGAACTCGTTTTGTTTGTGATTGTGGCAATCCATTACAACCATTTGTTAATAATAAATTAAAAGTGTATCAATGTGGTAAGTGTGGAAAAAAATTTAATAATCCATTTCATGAAACAAATCCATATAAAATTGAGAAGAACTTTATTCATCCTCCAAGTTTTGAAAATTTTTCAGGAATTGAACAAAGAAATTTAAAGGAATTATTATCAATAATTTTTATTATTTCCCTTGTTTGTGCATGTGTTTATTTTTCAATTGTATTTATGAATATCATTGAACCTATATCCTTTCAATTAGATTCTTTTTATCAAACTATGATTGTTGTAATAGTAACTTTGGTTTCTCTCGTTAGTATTTTTACTATCTTTGGAAAAAATAGGATACGGGAATTAAATAAGGATCATGTGATGGATATTCAACAAATTTTAAATAAGTATTCAAATAAAATTGTAAATATATCAAATGTTTCTTATTATAAATTTGAGACAGATGTTCTTGATGGGTTAAAAAAGAATAATATTGATAATTATCATTGGTTTTTTAGTTTCTTACAAATTGATACTTTAAAATTATTGGAGGAGAAGGTTGTTGATACTTGGTTTAGAAAACGAATTCTTCCACTCGGTTTAATAATATCAATTTCGTTAATCATAGTAATACCATTGAGTCGCCAATTACATTCAATTCTTTTGTTGGAATTTTCTTTTTTTATTTTTATACTTTTTTGTTGTTTAATCGAAGTATTTTCAACATTTAATTATCTTTTTGGCGTTACTGATATCTTAAGTGGTAGGTTCAAATTGTTATATTATACGATTCATGGTAAAAAAGGATTTCAAGTATCCAAATTAAGCGAGATGAAAACATTTAATATATATAATAATAGTGAGGGGGGTGATTGATTATTTTACTTTTTTTAGGAGCTGGAGCATCAAAACCCTTTGGCATTCCTGATATGAGGGAGCTTACAAATAAATTGCTAACCGAATTTAATGGACGATATGACGATAAAAATTCAATAACTGAAATAATGGATCGGGTTAAAAAATTAGGTATCACTCCAGATATTGAAGCTGTCTTAACGTGTGTTGATGCTTTAAATAATCCAAAAGATAGTATCAAAAATGCGGGTGCCTTCGCTGCATATCTATCACGATTATCAAGACCTCAAGACATCTTATCTTATAAAAAAGAAGAACACTTTCAAAAACTTTCTGAATCCATTAGAGGGATTATTAGAGATTATTGTTTTTTACCAAAAGACGATTCAAAGATTAAGAATATTATTGAAACTTATGATAATTTCTTCAATTGTTTAAATTTTGATTTTTTTAATGAATTAACTGTTTTTACAACAAATTATGATTATTGCTTTGAAACTTATTGTTATGAAAAAGAATATGATTTTTTTGACGGATTTGAACCCAAAATGGGAATTCAAACGTACATAGGGATGGATAACTCTGATAAAAAATTGAAAATTTGTAAATTACATGGGTCGTCTAATTATGTTTTTACAACTCGGAATAAACTTGTAAAAACTGATCAGATCGTAAAACCAGGTGATAGAATAATAAGTGGCAAAATCGTAAAAGAATCAATGATTTATCCAACAACTGAAAAATATTTTTCCAAAGATCCGTATTATTATTTTGTCCCTATTGATTTATCACATAAAAATACGTATGATAAATTCTGGTCTATTCTTGAAATCTTTGATAAAAATAAAATTGGGGTATGTACAAAAAGAGATCATTTTATTATAGATAATTCTCCAGAAGAATTAGAGAAAAGAATAAAAGATCTTGCTAATAAAAATATTGGAAAAGAACAAATAACTGAGATATATGATTTGAATAATACTTATGAATGGGATTATGAAACAGCATTAGAAAATATTAAATTAGAAGGTTATGATAAAAAGAAACTAATAAAATATTCGTATAGACCTTTTGACATAAGATATATCTATTATCATGATCAATTAATTGCCCGAACTGTAAGAGAACTAATGACTCATTTGCTAAAAGATAATTCAGCTCTGATTGTTGGTCGTGCTGGACAGAATGTCAAATCCCCAATCTGGGATTTAGTATTTGTTGCTAAACATCCAATAGACATAAATCTATTTTATAGAGGAGGGACTACTGTTTTTCCACTCTATATTCATAATAAAACCATTAAAAATAATTTTAAGAATGGTTTTCTCAATCATCTTAAAAGAAAAATTAACGAAAACATCAATGAAAAAGATGTATTTTATTACATATATGCAATTTTACATTGTAATATTTTTAGAGAGAAATATGATGAGTTTCTAAAATATAATTTTCCGAAACTTCCATTCACTAATAACTTTGATCTTTTTAAAAAAATATCAAGATTAGGCGGCGTATTAGTTGATTTGCATCTTTTAAATTCACCTTTATTGCAAAAAAATCAGGCCACATATCCAATAAATGGAAAAGATTCAATAGAAAAAAGAGAATATGATGAAAAACATAGAAGGATTTACATAAACAATATTCAATATTTTGGTAATATCCCTAAAGAAATCTGGAGTTTTTCTATAGGGGGCTATCAAATTTTAGATAAATGGTTAAAAGATAGAAAAGATAGAAAATTATCTTTTGATGAAATTGAGATATATTGTAAAATAGTATCTTCAATAAAACATACTTTAAAAATTATGGAAAAAATAGACGGATTATATTCTAATGTTGAAAAAAATTTAATTAATTGTGAAAAATTAAGCGAAAATAGTAAACTGAGAGACTTTGGAAATTAAATGAGACCTTTAACTTATGTTCTTTGGTGCAATAGCAGGATTCTTTACAATAGGTGGAATAGGATTGGCTACCGAGGTTTTCAAGTTGAAGGTGGAATAACACTTATTGTTGGAGTGTTGGGTTTGATACAGTTTATACGATTCTTAAGAGAAGATACAAAGAGTAACTAATAAGAAAATAAGAGGGAAAAGTTGAAAAGCATTCATAAGGAAATTGAAAAAGTTTATAACTCTTTTTTTAAACATATTCATTCTAAGTCTGATTACTTTATTCCATTTATCGATCGAAGAATGAGCTGTGAAAAATGGATTCAAGGAGAATTTATTTATGATTTATATAAATTAAAAGAACGAAAAATAATTGTGGATTGCATTCCTGAAAAATGTTATATTCGACCGAGTAACAGTCAATGTGATATTTGGTTCAAAACAAAACAATATGAGATATGGGTTGAATTAAAATCTGTTCCAACAAATTACGGTCGTCCAGGTGTTAATATAAAAAAAAGAATTGATGATGTGATTAAGGATACGAAAAAGCTTAAAATAAACGAGATTAGCGGAATACCAC